>DWXL01000252.1 GCA_019119235.1 Candidatus Blautia excrementigallinarum
AATAAAAATTCAGGCAACCGCTGGTTCACCGGCTCCAGAGGAGCCAGAAAGGAGATCGGCCGGGAACTTGCCGCGGTGAAATTCCACGAGATCCGGGGAAAAAGTGATCTTCATGAGCAGCTTCTTTACAGAGAGTGCTGCCATATGGTGGATCTTTATATGAATCTCTGCGTTACCGATAAATCATATAATACCATTATCTGCGGTATTATCACGATCAGCAAGGACAGCGCCAAAGCCAAACTCCAGAAGGATATCTATGAAACGGCAGTAAGGCTTCCAAAAGAACTCGGAATGACAGAAGAACTTGGCCTGATCACGAAAGCGGCCAGAGAGATCTATGAGCTTCAGTTCCCGGGAGAGGGCGGAATGCCGGAATAAGATCGGGGACAGCGGAAACACTATCTAAAAACGGAGGCAGTAATGGACAGAAATAGAGTAACAGCATATGAGATCGTGAAAGAAGAAAACCTGGGGGATATCCGTTCCACAGGTTATCTTCTGCGTCATAAAAAAACAGGCGCCAGAGTCATGCTCATTGAAAACGAGGACGAGAATAAGGTGTTCAATATCGCGTTCCGAACTCCGCCGAAGAACAGCACAGGAGTGGCGCATATTCTCGAACACAGTGTTCTCTGCGGATCCAGGGAATTTCCTCTTAAGGATCCTTTCGTAGAACTGGTGAAAGGATCTCTGAATACGTTCCTGAACGCCATGACATATCCGGACAAGACCTGTTATCCGGTGGCAAGCTGCAACGATCAGGATTTTCAGAATCTGATGCATGTTTATCTGGATGCGGTTTTTTATCCGAACATTTACCATAAAGAAGAGATCTTCCGTCAGGAGGGATGGAGCTATCATCTGGAACAGACAGACGGCCCCCTCACCTATAACGGAGTTGTCTACAATGAGATGAAAGGCGCTTTTTCCTCACCGGACGAGGTCCTGGAGAGAGAGATCATGGATTCTCTTTTCCCGGATACGCCTTACGGATTTGAATCCGGCGGGGATCCCGATGTGATCCCGGAACTGTCCTATGAGGAATTCCTGGAATTCCACCGTACCTATTATCATCCCTCCAACAGTTATATCTATCTCTACGGAAATATGGACATGGCGGAAAAACTGGAGTTTATTGATGAGCATTATCTGTCTCATTTCGACAGGCTGGATGTAAACTCGGAAATTCCTGTTCAGAAGCCTTTTTCTGAGATGAGAGACCTCCAGATGGAATATCCTGTTGCGGAAAATGAAAGTGAAAAAGATAACGCTTACCTTGCCTATAACGTGACTGCGGGAAACGCCTCCGACGTCCTTACGGGAACGGCGTTCGAGGTCCTGGATTATGCTCTCTTAAGCGCGCCGGGAGCGCCTCTGAAAAAAGCGCTTCTGGACGCGGGCATCGGTATGGATATTTACGGTTCCTACGGCGACGGCATCCTGCAGCCTTATTTTGAAATCGTGGCAAAAGGGACAGAACCGGACAGGAAGGAGAAGTTTGTTTCTGTTATCCGCAGCACTCTTGCGGATGTTGTGAAAAACGGGATCGACAGGAAAGCTCTGGAGGCAGGGATCAACTGCATGGAATTCCGTTACAGGGAAGCTGACTTTTCCTCCTACCCCAAAGGACTGATGTACAGCCTGGCTGTTCTCGGAACCTGGCTGTATGACGATGAGAAAGCCTTCGCCCAGGTGCAGGCTCTTCCAGTGTTCGAAAAACTGAAATCCCTTATCAGCGAAAGATATTTTGAAGGACTGGTGGAGAAGTATCTCCTGGACAATCCCCATGGCTCGGTGATCACTCTTGTGCCGTCAAAAGGACTCGCGGCGCGGAAAGAACAGGCGCTGGCGGAGAAACTGGAACAATATCTGAACAGTCTTTCCGCAGATGAGAAAGAAGCGCTTGTCCGCAGAACAAAGGCGCTGGAGGAATATCAGGAGGCTCCGGAGGCAGAGGGGGCGGAGAAGTGCATCCCTATGCTGAAACGCAGCGATATCAGAAAAGAAGCGGGGAAATTTTACAATCAGCCTCTTGATGTGGACGGAAGTCTGTTTCTCTATCATCAGGTTCCCACCAACGGCATCGGTTACCTTGACCTGATGTTTGATCTTAACGGCCTTGCCCCGGAAATGGTTCCCTATCTGGGACTTCTGAAGTCTGTCCTGGGATATGTGGATACGGCGGGTTACACCTATGGAGAACTGTCAAATGAGATCAACGCCGAGACCGGAGGGATCCAGTGCGGTGTGGAGGTCTTTGAACAGGCGGATTCCATAGAAGATTACAGGGCTTTTTTCTCCCTCAGAGGGAAGGTCATGTATCCCAAAATCGACGTGCTCTTTAAAATGGCACGAGAGATCCTGAACACATCGAAGCTGGACGACACAAAGAGACTGTATGAGATCATCGCCGAGGTGAAATCCAGAGCCCAGGCAAATCTGGTGAGCGCAGGACATTCCACGGCCGTTCTCCGCGCTTCTTCCTATACGCTTCCCATGGCGGCTTTTCAGGATGCTATGGCAGGCATCGCCTATTATCAGTTCATTGAAAAGGCAGAACAGGAATTTGAGCAGCGAAAAGATGAGATCGTAGAGAAGTTAAAAGCGCTTACCGTACAGATTCTCCGTCCGGAAAATCTTTCGGTAAGCTATACAGGAGAAGAGAGATCGCTGGAACAGGTGCAGAAACAGGTAAAAGCGCTAAAACTGACTCTTCATACAGAACCTGCAGAGTTCTCCTCAGATGCCATGCCCCTTGAAAAGGAGAACGAGGGATTTATGACTTCCGGTCAGGTGCAGTTCGTCGCTCAGGCCGGCAATTTCCGCAGGAAGGGTCTCGTGTATCACGGGGCGCTGAATATTCTGAAAGTAGCGTTAAGTTATGATTATCTGTGGAACAATCTCCGCGTAAAGGGAGGCGCATACGGATGTATGTGCGGTTTCAGGCGCAGCGGAGAGAGCTATTTCGTGTCTTACCGGGATCCTCATCTGAAACGTACGCTGGATATTTACCGGGGAATCCCTGACTATGTGAGAAACTTCCAGGCAGACGAGAGGGAGATGACAAAATACATCATCGGGACCATCAGCGGCAAAGATGTGCCGAGAACGCCCCAGATGCAGGGAAGCCTTTCCAGGACGGCGTGGTTCTGCGGCATTACCGGAGAAATGGTCCAGAAGGAACGGGACGAGATCCTTCAGGCTACAGTGGAAGACATCCATAATCTTGCTCCCCTTATTGAAGCGGTGCTGGAAGAGGAATCTGTCTGCGTAGTGGGAAGCGAGACTGCGGTACAGAAAGAGAAAGAATTGTTCGGAGAAATCAAATCTCTGATCACCTGTTAAGGAGAAATACATGAAAGACAATTTTAAATCCGGTTTTGCGGCTATTATCGGACGGCCAAATGTGGGAAAATCCACCCTGATGAACCACCTTATCGGACAGAAGATCGCTATTACGTCAAAGAAGCCCCAGACTACCAGAAACCGTATCCAGACTGTCTATACCTGTGAGGACGGACAGATCGTGTTTCTGGACACGCCGGGAATCCACAAGGCAAAGAACAAACTGGGAGAATACATGGTCCAGGTTGCGGAAAGAACCCTTAAGGATGTGGATGTGATTCTCTGGCTGGTGGAGCCCACCACCTTTATCGGCGCGGGCGAAAGACATATCGCAGACCAGCTGGGCGGCCTGCACCTTCCGGTAATCCTGATCATCAATAAAGTAGACACTGTTGACAAAGAAGAGATTGCCAGAGCGATCGATACTTACCGAAAGCTTTACGATTTCGATGAGATCATTCCGGTTTCCGCACTGCGGGGAGTGAATACGGAGGATATTATTCCAAGTATCCTGAAATATCTGCCCTACGGTCCCATGTTTTATGACGAGGATACCGTTACAGACCAGCCTCAGAGACAGATCGCGGCAGAGATCATCAGGGAGAAGGCGCTTCACGCCCTTGATGCGGAGATTCCTCACGGAATCGCCGTAGCCATTGACAGGATGAAAGAACGGCCGGGAAACAAAAAGCTTGTGGATATAGACGCCACCATCATCTGTGAAAAAGATTCCCACAAGGGTATAATCATCGGAAAGCAGGGCGCAATGCTGAAAAAAATCGGCAGCAACGCGCGTTTTGAGCTGGAGCGGATGCTGGACGGGAAAGTTAATCTGAAATTATGGGTGAAGGTAAAAAAAGACTGGCGTGACAGCGATTTTCTGATCAAGAATTTCGGATACGATAAAAAGGAAATATAGGCAATGAGTGATCTGATAACAGTTCAGGGCGTGGTGATCTCCGCCATGCCGGTGGGGGAATATGACAAAAGAATCGTGCTCCTTACCAGAGAGCGGGGAAAGATATCGGCTTTTGCCAGAGGAGCCAGAAGAGTGAACAGCCCCTTTATGGCGGCGGCTGATCCGTTTGTCTTCGGTAATTTTACTCTCTACGAGGGCAGGACCAGCTACAATCTGAACCAGGTCAGCGTCACACATCATTTTGTGGAGCTTGCCGCCATGCAGCCGGGAGTTTACTACGGTTATTATTTCCTTGAGCTAGCGGACTATTTCGGCCGTGAAGGAACAGATGAGAGAGAGATGATGAATCTCCTTTATGTAACAGTGAAAGCGCTTCTGAATCCACACGTTGACGATGAACTGGTGCGCTGTATATTTGAACTCCGGACTATGGCGGAGCAGGGATACTGTCCGGAACTTGTCTCCTGTGTTTCCTGCGGGAAGAATGAGATACCGGAGAACGAGTCCTTTTTTTCCCAGACGCACCATGGGATCCTTTGCAGAGAATGCGCCTGCGGGATAAGAGATGCGTTCCGGATATCGGGGGCAGCGTTATACGCTATGCGTTATATTGTCAGTTCTCCTATGGGCAGACTCTATACTTTTACAGTGACTCCGGAAGTTCTGGAGGAACTGAAAAGGATCATATTCGTCTATACAGAAAGAAATACTGACAGAAGATTCAAAAGCCTGGAGATTCTGAATCTGATGAGCAAATAAAAAACAGGAGGGATTTTACATGAAACAGATCAAAGCTAAACCGATCACAGCGGAAAACTTTAAGGAATTTGGAAGTTTTACAGATCTTCTGAATCCCGAGGGCTACAGCCTGGGTGATTTCTACCAGGACAGGCTGAAAATGCACAGTTCCGGAAATATGCAGATTACTTTTTCACCGCTGCTTGTGCATAAACCGGAAAAAATGGTGGTAACAAGCGCGGAGTATCACAATTATACCCAGGAAGGAGTTCTCTGTCTGGACGACGATGTGATCGTTCATGTGGCTCCTGCCGGAAAAGATCCGGTTCCGGAACTCACGGAAGCGTTTCTTGTACCCCGGGGTACCATGGTGGTCCTGAATACGGGAGCATGGCATCTGAGCGCTATTCCGGTGAATAAAGAACTGGCTCATGTGCTGATCGTACTTCCGGAGCGCACATATTTCAACGACTGTGTTGTTGTGGATTATCCGGAGGATAAATGGGTGGAGATCATTCTCTGATCACTTTTATACATAAGAGCAGATCTGACCGGCGCGCAAGCTGCGTAAAAGGAAGGGAGGACCCCTTCCTTTTTTGCTGATTGCAGGTTGAAAAAGAAGAAAGATACTAGTATAATAAAAAAGATCTGAAAACGAATATATAATTTAGGAGAGATAGCATACCATGGAAAAGACAATGGAAAAAATCGTAGCTCTGGCAAAGGCAAGAGGATTCGTTTATCCCGGTTCCGAGATTTACGGCGGACTTGCCAATACCTGGGATTATGGTAATCTGGGCGTAGAGCTGAAAAACAATGTAAAACGTGCCTGGTGGCAGAAGTTTATCCAGGAGTCCCCGTATAATGTGGGCGTTGACTGTGCGATCCTTATGAATCCTCAGACATGGGTGGCTTCAGGACATCTCGGCGGATTTTCTGATCCTCTGATGGACTGTAAGGAGTGCCATGAGCGTTTCCGCGCAGACAAGCTGATCGAGGATTACTGCGAGGAGCATGGAATCGCCATTGAGGGAAGCGTGGACGCCTGGTCTCAGGAGAAGATGATGGAATTCATCAAAGAGCATGAGATTCCCTGTCCTACCTGCGGAAAGCACAACTTTACCGATATCCGTCAGTTCAATCTGATGTTCAAAACTTTCCAGGGCGTTACGGAAGACGCCAAGAATACGGTATATTTAAGGCCGGAGACAGCTCAGGGTATTTTTGTAAACTTCAAGAATGTACAGAGAACTTCCAGGAAGAAGATTCCTTTCGGCATCGGCCAGATCGGTAAATCCTTCCGAAATGAGATCACACCCGGAAACTTCACTTTCCGTACCCGTGAGTTCGAGCAGATGGAGCTTGAGTTCTTCTGCGAGCCCGGCACGGATCTCGAGTGGTTCGCGTACTGGAAGAAATTCTGCCTCGACTGGCTCAGCTCTCTGGGACTGAAAGAAGACGAGGTGCGTTACCGTGACCACGATAAAGAAGAACTGAGTTTCTACAGCAAGGCCACCACAGACGTGGAATTTCTCTTCCCCTTCGGATGGGGCGAGCTGTGGGGAATTGCGGACAGAACAGACTATGACCTTACTCAGCATCAGAATGTGTCCGGACAGGATCTCACCTATTTTGACGATGAGAAGAAAGAGAAATATATCCCCTACGTAATCGAGCCGTCTCTCGGCGCCGACCGTATGGTGCTTGCTTTCCTCTGCAGCGCATATGACGAAGAGGTACTGGACGCGGAGAAGAACGACGTGCGTACCGTCCTTCATTTCCATCCGGCGCTGGCTCCTGTGAAGATCGGCGTTCTTCCTCTTTCCAAGAAACTGAACGAAGGCGCAGAGAAGATTTTCCAGCAGCTCAGTAAGAAATACAACTGCGAGTACGACGATCGCGGAAATATCGGAAAGCGTTACAGAAGACAGGATGAGATCGGAACTCCGTTCTGTGTGACATATGATTTTGATTCTGAGACAGACGGGGCGGTTACTGTCCGCGACCGCGATACCATGGAACAGGTCCGCATAAAAATTGAGGAGCTTGACGCTTACTTTGCAGACAAGTTTACCTTCTGATCCTGTGTTTAACAGAAAAATGCTGCAGCAGGTGGCGGTTATAAATATACAAAGTAAAGTCTCCGGACGCGGCTGTTCCAGCCGTGCCGGGGACTTTTTCTATAATTTATGGATAATGTCGGATTTATTTGAATGATATATGGCATTTCGTACAAAGAAAACTTGACTTTCTTGTATTGCATTGTTAAAATTTACTATTATAGGCGCGGCGTCGGTTTGTGAATACAGTCACGTTTATTTATACCGGCGCCAAATACAGGAGGAGATGTCATTATGGCGAAAAAAAGAAATATCATTGTAGGACAGTCGGGAGGCCCCACGGCTGTGATTAATTCCAGTCTGGCGGGAGTTTATAAGAATGCCATTGAGCGCGGATTCGACAAAGTTTACGGTATGCTCCACGGGATTCAGGGACTTCTTGACGAACAGTATATAGATCTGTCAACCCAGATCCATTCCGAACTGGATATCGAACTTCTGAAGAGAACGCCGTCCGCGTTTCTCGGATCCTGCAGGTTTAAACTGCCGGAAATCCACGAGGATAAGTCCATCTATGAAAAGATTTTTGAAATCCTGAACAAGCTTGATATCGACGCGTTTATTTATATCGGCGGAAACGACTCTATGGATACCATTAAGAAACTGTCCGATTACGCGATCCTTACCGGGCAGACCCAGAAATTTCTGGGCGTTCCCAAGACCATTGACAACGATCTTGCCCTGACGGATCATACTCCAGGCTTCGGAAGCGCGGCCAAATATATCGGCGCTTCCACCAAGGAAGTTATCCGCGACGCCCAGGGACTTACCTATAAGAAGAATATGATCACTATCATGGAGATCATGGGAAGAAACGCCGGATGGCTTACCGGCGCTACCGCCCTGGCCAAGACGGAGGACTGCGACGGACCGGATCTCATCTATCTTCCGGAGGTTCCCTTTGACATTGATAAATTCCTTGTGAAAGTAAAAGAACTCCTGAAGAAAAAATCCTCTATCGTGATCGCCGTATCTGAAGGAATCAGACTGGAAGACGGAAGATATGTCTGTGAACTTGGCAATTCCGGAGACTATGTGGACGCTTTCGGGCATAAGCAGCTTACAGGAACAGCTACATATCTGGCAAATTTCCTTGCTGCGGAATGCGGCTGCAAGACAAGGGCCGTGGAGCTGTCCACACTTCAGAGAAGCGCATCCCACATGGCTTCCAGAGTGGATATCGACGAGGCTTTCATGGTGGGCGGAGCAGCTGTGAAGGCTGCGGATGAAGGAGACACAGGTAAAATGGTTGTTATCGACCGTGTTTCTGACGATCCGTACATGGCAAGAACCGGGATCTATGACGTTCATCGTATTGCAAACGAGGAGAAACTGGTTCCCAGAAGCTGGATGAACCGTGACGCCACTTATGTGACGAAAGATTTTGTGGATTATATCAGCCCGCTGATCCAGGGAGACTACCAGCCGATCATGGTAAACGGCCTTCCAAGGCATCTTGTCCTGAATCTGAAAAAGAAACGCGGTATTTAAGAGAACTCCTGAGGGGAAAAACTTTGAAAAACTTCAAAGTTTTTCCCCTTTTTACCGCTAAGACCTTGACTATTGCATAAGAAATCTATACAATGATTATGTGCGTATAGAAAACATTTTCTATGTTTAAAGAACAAATTTATAGGAGGAAGACGTAAAATGGCAAAATGGGTTTACATGTTTACAGAAGGTAACGCCACAATGAGAAACCTTCTGGGTGGTAAAGGTGCCAATCTTGCTGAAATGACTTCTCTGGGCCTTCCGGTTCCCCAGGGCTTCACAATCACAACAGAAGCCTGCACTCAGTATTATGAGGACGGAAGACAGATCAATGACGAGATCATGGCTCAGATCATGGAAGCGATCACCAAAATGGAAGGAGTTACCGGTAAGAAATTCGGTGACAAAGAAAATCCTCTGCTTGTTTCCGTTCGTTCTGGTGCAAGAGCATCCATGCCGGGTATGATGGATACTATCCTCAACCTTGGTCTGAATGAAGAAGTTGTTAATGTGCTGGCTGAGAAGTCCAACAATCCCCGCTGGGCTTGGGACTGCTACAGAAGATTCATCCAGATGTATTCTGACGTAGTTATGGAAGTCGGCAAGAAATATTTCGAAGAACTGATCGACCAGATGAAAGAGAAGAGAGGCGTTAAGCAGGACGTTGAGCTTACTGCTGACGACCTTCACGAGCTGGCAGACCAGTTCAAGGCTGAATACAAAGAAAAAATCGGTTCCGATTTCCCGACAGATCCCAAGGAGCAGCTGGTAGGCGCTATCAAAGCCGTATTCCGTTCCTGGGACAACCCGAGAGCAAACGTATACCGTCGTGACAACGATATCCCGTATTCCTGGGGTACAGCTGTTAACGTACAGATGATGGCTTTCGGTAACATGGGCGACGACTGCGGTACCGGTGTTGCATTTACCCGTGACCCGGCTACAGGCCAGAACGGACTGTTCGGTGAGTTCCTGACCAACGCTCAGGGCGAGGACGTTGTTGCCGGCGTTCGTACACCTATGCACATCTCCGAGATGGAGCAGAAGTTCCCGGAGGCATTCAAACAGTTCAAGGAAGTATGCCATACTCTGGAAACACATTACAGAGATATGCAGGATATGGAGTTTACTGTAGAGCATGGTAAACTGTATATGCTTCAGACACGTAACGGTAAGAGAACTGCACAGGCTGCTCTGAAGATCGCCTGCGACCTTGTTGACGAGGGCATGAGAACAGAGGAAGAAGCTGTTGCAATGATCGATCCGCGTAACCTGGATACACTTCTTCATCCGCAGTTCGACGCAGCTGCACTGAAGGCCGCAACTCCGCTGGGCAAAGGCCTTGGCGCTTCCCCGGGAGCTGCATGCGGTAAGATCGTATTCTCTGCTGACGACGCAGTAGAATGGGCGGCAAGAGGCGAGAAAGTCGTTCTTGTACGTCTTGAGACATCTCCGGAAGATATCACCGGTATGAAATCCGCTCAGGGTATCCTGACTGTTCGCGGCGGTATGACCTCTCACGCAGCAGTAGTTGCACGTGGTATGGGATCCTGCTGTGTATCCGGATGCGGCGACATCGCTATGGATGAAGCAAACAAGAAATTCACCCTTGCAGGCAAAGAATTCCACGAAGGAGATCCGATCTCCATCGACGGTACAACAGGTAACATCTACGACGGAATCATCCCCACTGTAGACGCTACCATCGCCGGAGAATTCGGAAGAATCATGGCATGGGCTGACAAATACAGAACCATGAAGGTTCGTACAAACGCAGATACACCGGCTGACGCTAAGAAAGCACGTGAGCTGGGCGCAGAAGGTATCGGTCTGTGCCGTACAGAGCATATGTTCTTCGAAGGCAACAGAATCGACGCATTCCGTGAGATGATCTGCTCTGAGACAGTAGAAGAGAGAGAAGCAGCTCTGGAGAAGATCCTTCCGGAACAGCAGGGCGACTTCGAGAAGCTGTATGAAGCTCTGGAAGGAAACCCGGTTACGATCCGTTTCCTGGATCCGCCGCTTCATGAGTTCGTTCCCACTGAGGAAGAGGACATCAAGAAACTGGCTGACGCACAGGGCAAGACTGTTGAGCAGATCAAGACGATCATCGATTCTCTCCATGAGTTCAACCCGATGATGGGTCACCGTGGATGCCGTCTGGCAGTTACCTATCCGGAGATTGCCAAGATGCAGACCAAAGCTGTTATCCGCGCGGCTATCAACGTGAAGAAAGCTCATGCAGACTGGGATGTTCATCCTGAGATCATGATCCCGCTTGTAGGCGATATCAAAGAGCTGAAGTATGTTAAGAAGTTCGTTGTTGAGACTGCTGACGCTGAGATCGCAGCAGCAGGCATCGACCTGAAATATGAGGTTGGTACCATGATCGAGATCCCGAGAGCTGCTCTGACAGCTGACGAGATCGCTAAAGAAGCTGACTTCTTCTGCTTCGGTACAAACGACCTTACCCAGATGACATACGGATTCTCCCGTGACGACGCAGGCAAGTTCCTGAACGCATACTATGATGCGAAGATCTTCGAGAACGATCCGTTCGCGAAACTGGATCAGGTTGGCGTTGGCAAGCTGATGAAGATGGCTATCGAACTGGGCAAACCGGTTAACCCGAACCTGCATGTAGGTATCTGCGGCGAGCACGGCGGAGATCCGTCTTCTGTAGAGTTCTGCAACAAGATCGGTCTTGACTATGTATCCTGCTCACCGTTCCGTGTTCCGATCGCGCGCCTGGCTGCAGCGCAGGCAGCTATCGCTGAGAAGAACGCATAATTCTGGTGATAAACTGAATACGTAATATAACCTTACAGCGCTCTGTTCCCCGGAACAGGGCGTTGTTTTTTTGCAAGCACATCCTCTGGTTGGGCTGATCTGTTTTACATAAAATCTGTATACTAGAGTAAAATTGATGAAATTGTTGATTATTTATATTTATTGTACTATTATAGTCTTATATATCAGTGCAGAAAAGGAGCTGACAAAATGAACGAAGTGCTCCGTCAGGAGAAAAAGTTTCTGCTCTCTCTGGATACCTGTTATCGCCTGAGCAGCCGTCTGGGCCAGGTGATGAAAGAGGATCCTCATAACAGAGGCGACGGTTACGCGATCCGTTCTCTGTATTTTGACAGCATAGACAACAGAGATTATCAGGAAAAAGAAGACGGTACAGAACTGAGGAGAAAAATACGTCTCAGAAATTACGGCGCAGATTCTCCTTTTGCCATGCTTGAGATGAAACAGAAGCAGGGAATGAACCAGAAGAAGAGATCTCTGAAAATGAGTAGAGAGGATGCGCAGTCTCTTATCCGCATGGACTATGATGTCCTGCTGAAATATGAGGAGCCTTTTGCAGCTGAGTGTTTCTGGATGATGAACCAGTTCTGTTATATTCCAAGAGCAGTGATCGAATATAAAAGAAAAGCCTTTATCGCGAGAGAAAATTCCACAAGAATCACATTTGACCATCATATCGTGGGGACGGAGAGCAATGTTGACATTTTTTCGGATCGTCTCCTGCAGAATCCGCTTCTGAACCCGTATCTTGTTGTTCTTGAGGTTAAATTCAACGGCTTTCTTCTGGGATATATCAAAGATCTTCTGACGAACGCTGGGTGCGGAGAGACGGCTGTCAGCAAATACTGTCTGGGCCGGGCTGTGAGTATGCATTACAATTTCTGAAAGAGGAGTGAAAGGAATGAGAGAATATTTATATAAGATACTGGAGGACAGCGGGACGCTTACCACGGAGGATATTGTTATCCGTATCCTGGCCTCCGCTGTTCTTGGCGCCGTGGTGTATATTTCCTACTGGTACACCCATGCGGGGACCACATACAGTAAGAAATTCAATGTTTCTCTGTTGACGCTTACCATTCTTACCGGGGCTGTTATGACTGTTATCGGCAATAATGTGGCTTTGTCTCTCGGTATGGTCGGCGCGCTTTCTATCGTCCGTTTCCGTACGGCGATAAAAGATACCAGGGATACTACATATATCTTCTGGGCGATCATAATCGGTATCTGCTGCGGCGTAGGCGATTATAAAGTCGCTGGAGTGGGTTCCGCGGTGGTATTTCTGGTGCTGCTTTTTCTTGGAAGAGTGCGCAATGAAAACAGAATGCTTCTGATCATACGCGCGGCAAACGCAAAAGAACTTGATCTGGAAGGCGTTATATCCAGATATTATAATAATAAGGCCCTGCTGAAAGTAAAGAATACCACTCCGGAAACTGTGGAACTGATTTATGAGCTGACACGGAAAGTTTATATGGAAAGTTACAAAAATGAGTCAGACATTACAGAGCATCTTTATGCTCTTGGTAATGTGGAGTATGTAAATATCGTGACACAAAGCGACGAGATCAGCGGGTGATGGGTATGAGAGCAGGAAAAGGCTTATATATCGGCCTTACAGCTGCAATTCTGGCAGTCTCTCTGTTATTCAGTCTCTGGGATCCGGACAGCAGTACAGTAAGATATCATCAGCACCGGGAACAGCCGGATGAAGAGTCGCTAGGCACAAAACCGGAATCAGACGGGCTTGTTACGCATCTGCCTGTTGTGAAAATAGATACTTCCCGGGACGGACAGAAGCAGACGATTCCCGGAAAGGCAATTCTGGACGATATGATGAACGTTGTGGGAGAATCCCGGGGAGAGAACGGAGAAACAGAGATCAGAGCGAAGATCAGTACAATTGAAAAAGAAGGAGAATGGCATGACTCCAATGGGGAGCCTGATGTGGAAAGCGATATCCTGATCCATGTCCGCGGAAATTCTTC
>DWXL01000253.1 GCA_019119235.1 Candidatus Blautia excrementigallinarum
CTGACATGGAGAGGAATGTTCAGATTCCCGGCAACCCGGATCACTTCTTCCAGAGACTCCACAAATCCGTCCCCTTCGCTGCGGACGTGGGTGGTAATGGGGATGTCCGTATCTTTAAGGGGCGCCAGCGCTTCTGTGAATCCTTCTGCGTCATATTCAAACTCAGGGGCGTAGGCCACGCCCAGACTGACTCCAAGAGCGCCGGCGTCAAGGGCTTCTTCCAGTTCTTTCCATACTTTGCGAAGCTGGGCTTTGTCAAGTTTGCCGGGCGCATAACCTGCCGCCGCGGCACGGATGGTCCCGTTGCCCGCCAGCATTCCTGTATTCACGCTTCTCTTCGTCTCTTCCAGGGCGTTCATGTAGGAGGCGAACGTCTCCGCCGCAGGACAGCGCCATTTTCCGCCCTCTTTTTCCAGATATTCTTCCGGCAGATCCCCGGTGACGCTGCTGAGAAAGGACAGGATCTCTTCACTGTGTTCCTTCCCCGCCGGCGCCACCGAAAGTCCGCAGTTCCCGTTGACCACAGAGGTGATCCCCTGCCGGTTCAGAAGCTCGTCGTCTCCGCATTTCAGGGCCTCCCAGTCACCGTGCCGGTGGATATCGATAAATCCCGGCGTCACATAACCGCCTTTCGCGTCCAGAATCTTTTCCCGTGGAAAATCCTCCGGAAGTTCTCCCGGTTTTGTGATCTCGCGGATCATCCCGTCCTCGATCACAACGTTGCCCGGAAAAGGAGGTTCGTTTTTTCCATTCACGATCTGTCCGTTTGTTATAATGTAATCTGCCATTTTCTCCACCTGCTTTTATATTGTCTTCTTTTTTCTCAATTTCCGGTAATAGAAGAATCCCACCAGATCCGCCAGCATCCAGCCAATGGGGATCGCCCACCAGATGGCGTTTACCCCGAACTGAGGCTGAGGCGCCAGAAGATAGGCAAGAACCACGCGGGTTCCCAGAGAAAGGATTGTCAGCACCAGAGACATCACCGGCCTCTCAATTCCCCTGTACAGGCCGTACAGAAGGAACAGACAGCCGATTCCCCAGTAAAACGCTCCCTCGATATGGAGATAAGTCACGCCGGCGCGGATGATCTCCTGATCCGGGCTGTCCAGAAAGATCCGGATCAGAGGAGCGGCAAAAATCCAGACGATCACGGAAATAAAAATACAAAAGATCACCGACACGCCCACAGCAAGAGAGGTTCCCCTGCGGATCCGCTCTTTTTTCTTCCCGCCGTAATTCTGGGAAATAAAAAGGGAAAAAGCGTTGCCGAATTCCTGGGCCGGCATATAGGCAAGTGTGTCGATCTTCACCGCCACCGCAAAGGCCGCCATGATCACGGTGCCAAAGCTGTTGACCAGTCCCTGGATCATCAGGATACCGAAATTCATCACCGACTGCTGGGCGCAGGTGATCACGGAATACCGCATCACTCTGTCCAGCGTATCTTTTCTAAGACGCATATATTCTCTGCTTATCCGAAGGGCCGGTACCCTCCACAGTGTATACGCCGCTATACCGACGCCGGATACAGCCTGGGAGATCACCGTAGCCTCCGCGGCGCCGGCAACGCCTCTGTCCAGTCCGGCCACAAACCAGATATCCAGAAACACATTCAGAACAGACGATACTGCCAGGAACCAGAGCGGTACTACAGAGTTCCCCACGGAGCGGAGAAGACAGGCAAAATAATTATAGAGATAAATAAAAATAATCCCCGCGAAAATCACCCTTATGTAATCGTACATTAGAGGATAGACATCTTCCGGAATCTGAAGGAGAGTCAGAATGGGGTCCGTCCAGATAAATACGATTACGTTCAGGACTACCGTCACGACGCCGATAAACCAAAAGGAGGACCACATGCTCTCTTTCAGTTCTTTTTCATTTTTCGCCCCGAAAGCAATAGAAAAAACAGCGCCGCTTCCCATACACAGCCCTATGATCACGGAATTCAGAAAAGTCATCAGCGTGTAGGCGGAACCCACCGCCGCCAGCGCTTTCGCGCCCAGGAACCGGCCCACCACCATGGTGTCCGCGATATTGTATACCTGCTGAAGCAGATTCCCCAGAATCATGGGAACCGCAAAGATCAGCATTGTTTTCAAAATGTTTCCTTCTGTAAGATTTCTCTCCGCCGTCATCTGTTTCACTCACCCTGCTGTCATTTTTCTCTCAACATAAAACAGATGCCCGGCGGACATCTGTTTTACGTCTCCTTATTCTATAGATTAATACACTCCAACAGCATTTACAAGCTTTTTTGTAATGGGAAGCCAGAACTGTACCAGCGGCCCTGTAAGACATACCGCCACAATGGTTCCCACCCCCACGGTTCCTCCCAGGAAAAAGCCCAGGACTACGAAGAAAAGGTCGCATCCCACTCTCACCCAGCGGAATTCTACTTTCTCGATCTTATCGGACAGGATCACCGCCACAAGATCGTTGGGACCAGTACCTGCGTTACTGTTGATCACAATCGACATTCCGGCTGCCA
Organism: Candidatus Blautia excrementigallinarum; assembly: GCA_019119235.1. Lineage (GTDB taxonomy): Bacteria > Bacillota > Clostridia > Lachnospirales > Lachnospiraceae > Blautia_A > Blautia_A excrementigallinarum. The sequence goes on from DWXL01000253.1 coordinate 2,498, forward strand.
GGATCACACATCCGATGAGCATACTTGCCACTCTGAGGATCATGGAGGAATCGCCGTTTATGTATCCTCCAAAAAGCCAGGTAAAGAAATCAATGATCGGCCCTCCGCAGAACGCGCATACCACGGTTCCCGGTTTCACATATCCCTTTGTGGTAAAAAGCATCACTGCCATCAGAATACAGAGAACGATCACATGAACCGTTCCCACTGTCAGACCGAACACTACTGACAATCCCTGAATAAATACTGTAAAAGTATCGGTTCCGAGAGCCGATAAAAGAAACAGCGTTACGCCCAGATGCGCCACGGTAAGCCCGATCAGAAGCACGATCAGGGCGGCCGCCCAGTCCTTTACGCTTCTGCCTGAGGTATCAGACGCAAACTTCGTCTTCTGCTCACTCATTCTTTTCCTCCCCCTCGTTTATTATATTTTACAGAAAAGCATCACTTTTACAAAACTTCATTTTGTGTTGTTCCTATGACATGCAGACCGACCTGCAAGTTTCAAAAGCCGCGAAGCGTATGTCCGATTATTTTTCTACTGGAACTTTCTGATTAAAATAATCCAGCACAAGCGCCGCCACAACGCCTATGATAAGCCAGATCAGATTAATGGCAAACTGTCCTGCAGAAGAAGCAAAGCTTCCAAAAGGAATAATCATGATCGTAGCCGCGATCACAATTCCCACGATGGCATGAAAAGCCAGATTATAATGATGATCAAACAGCGAGTTCACTGCCTTCGCCAGACAGATTACTGTAACAAGGGCTCCAATACCGCCGGGAACCAGCACGGACATATCAAGATGACCGATACCGTCTACAAAGGGAGTATACAGTCCCAGAGGCATCAGCAGCGTGGAAAAACTCATTCCCGGTGCGATCACACTCAGCGCAAGGCAGAATCCGCAGAATAAAAGCCATGCAAAGCTGGGTTCGATCTTCACAGACAGTATATTTAATGTTCCCAGAAGCCCAAAAATAACCACCATGGCGATTCCCATGGAAATAAAGGATCCTTTCGTTCTTCCCTGTTCTCCCGCTTCGCGGAAAAGTGAAGGAAGCATTCCGCCGATCAGACCTACAAAAAGACATACCGACGTATCCGGATACCGGTTCAGGAAATACGCCAGAAGATTGGCAATTCCGAGAAAACCGATGCCCATTCCGATGATCACAGGGATCAGTCTCGGCACATGGGTTTTAAAGTTCTTAAAGGGATGGGACAAAAGTTCCATCACGGGTTTATAGATT
>DWXL01000254.1 GCA_019119235.1 Candidatus Blautia excrementigallinarum
AGGCGCATCATCAGATACTGTTTTTCCAGAGGCGTATAGGTATCGATCTCGTGGAAAGAATTCTGATGAAGGAAGTCCTCTCTTATGGATCTCGCGGCCTCCAGTTTCAGCCGGTCAGGGGCGGACAGCGCGTCCATACCCACCAGCTGGACGATCTCCTGCAGCTCCGCCTCTTCCTGAAGAAGCCTCATCAGGCGGCTGCGGCAGTTCATCCAGTCCTCATGGACGTTTTCGTTAAACCAGTCTCCCATATTATCCACATAGAGGGAATAGCTGGTCAGCCAGTTGATGGCCGGGAAATGCCTCTTATACGCCAGATTGGAGTCCAGTCCCCAGAATACCTTGACGATACGGAGCGTCGCCTGGGAAACCGGCTCGGAGATATCGCCTCCCGGAGGAGATACGGCTCCGATCACGGAAAGCGCGCCCTCTCTTCCCTCTTTGCCAAGGGAGATCACGCATCCGGCCCTCTCATAAAACTGCGCCAGACGGCTTCCCAGATACGCGGGATAGCCTTCCTCGCCGGGCATCTCCTGCAGACGGCCCGACATCTCGCGGAGCGCCTCCGCCCACCGGGATGTGGAATCCGCCATCAGCGCCACGGAATATCCCATATCGCGGAAATACTCCGCGATGGTGATGCCGGTATAGATGGACGCCTCACGGGCAGCCACAGGCATGTCTGAGGTGTTGGCGATCAGAACTGTACGCTCCATCAGCGAATATCCTGTGGCGGGATCCTTCAATTCCGGAAATTCATTGAGAACGTCCGTCATCTCATTGCCGCGCTCGCCGCATCCGATATAGACCACGATATCAGCCTCGGCCCACTTGGCCAGCTGGTGCTGGATCACTGTTTTGCCGGACCCGAAGGGACCCGGTACCGCAGCCACGCCGCCCCTCGCAATGGGAAACATGGCGTCGATCACTCTCTGCCCCGTCACAAGAGGTTTGTCCGGGGGCAGCTTTTCTTTATAGGGCCGTCCTGTACGTACGGGCCATTTCTGCATCAGCGTAAGCTCTTTTTCCCCGTCGGGAGTTTCCAGGACCGCAACCGTCTGCTCCACCGTATAATCTCCTTCGGTAATGGATTTTACGGTTCCTTTCATGCCGTAGGGCACCATGATCTTATGGACTACAATGGGCGTTTCCTGTACAGTGCCGATCACATCGCCGGCCTCCACTTCCTGTCCCGCCTCCACCGAAGGAACAAAATGCCATACCAGATCACGCTTCAGCGCAGGTACCTCCACGCCCCTTTTCAGGAGATTTCCTCCGGACACTTTCAGAATATCGTCCAGAGGACGCTGGATACCGTCGTAAATACTCCTGATCAGTCCCGGTCCCAGCTCCACGCTTAACGGCGCGCCTGTGGATTCCACCGGTTCTCCCGGTCCCAGTCCCGCCGTCTCTTCATATACCTGAACAGAAGCCTGATCACCATGCATTTCAATGATCTCGCCGATCAGACGCTGTCCGGAAACACGCACCACGTCAAACATGTTGGCGTCCCGCATTCCCTCCGCAATGACCAGCGGCCCTGCTACTTTTTTAATGATGCCTGTGCTCATCTCTATCCATCACCGCCTGTTCTTTTTAATCTGTAAATATAATATCGGAGCCTACTGCCTGCTCCACGGATTTCTTCACCTGGGCGATCCCCGCTCCTGTGTTTCCCGAGACTCCGGGGATCAGAATGACCGCCGGCAGCCTGCGCTCCCGGTATTCTTCGATCACATCCTGCACAAGAGCCGCTTTCGACTCCGTGATATAAATAACGCCGTATCCGCTTTCCGCCAGCCGTCTCAGCACGGCGCACAGCGTTTCCCTGTCGTCCGCCGGGAACACAGACAGACCCAGGGCGGCAAAACCGTAAATACTGTCGTAATCACCCACAACTGCTATCTTATACATACATTTCCCTCAGCCTTTCACGTACCGCTTCCTCAGGCAGGCTGTTCTGCCTGCAGGAAAGCACCATGCGGACACATTTGATCTCGTTGCGCCGGGCCAGAATATAGGCTGCCAGCGGCCCCAGAGTAAAAGGATTATATTTCTGCGGCCGGATATGGCTGATGATCAGATCGTCGCACCATTTCTCAAAGGCGGCCGGAGACTGCCTCAAAGCTTCCGCCGCCGGAGCGTAGGCGGTCTTTTCCAGATATTCCGCCACTGCATCCGTTCCGTTCAGCGCCGCCCGGGCAAGGGCTTCTGTATCCAGTTCCGCGCAGTCCGCCAGAGCTCTTTCGGTAAAGTCCAGAGACTTCCCCACTCTTCCGCACCGCGTTGCGATCCGGATATCCGCCGCCGCTACCGTAAGGGCCGCGTAATCTCTCAGGACTTCATCCTCCGCCGCTTTCCCGGCCCGGTATGTCTCCTCCAGAGAGGCCCGGTCCAGTATGATATCGCAGAGCTGCCCGTCGCCTGTGTGGAGAAGGGTGTCCAAAGCCTCGGCCCCCGCTTTTGCCATATCTGCGGGGAGACCGGTAAAATCCCGCTCCCTCGCCGCTTTTTCCACAACTTCCGCTTGCACGCGCCCTCCTGTCACAAAAAGGCGGCTTCTGTCCATCTCTTTTTTTGTATAGGCCAGCTTGATGGCCGCCTTGAGATTGTGATAATCGTCCGCAATCCGGAAAACGTCGAACACCGACATATCCTTCACCATCTCACTGATCAGGCTCCAGGTTTTCTCCGTCTCCGCGTCCAGAATATTTTCCGCCGTCAGAGGCTTTTCCGGATCTCCCCAGCCTTTATCCGCCAGGAACCGGAGCGCCTCTTCATATGTTCCGCAGGAAAGCAGCTGTTCCATCACCGGCTGTCCGAACAGGGACATCTCCCTGCCACGGATCCGCGCTACCGCGTAGGTATAATCTTTTTTCATGAAAATCCTCCTTTTGCGGTATTTTTATGCAAACAGCATTTCATGTATCCTGTCCTGAAGCCGTTCCTTCTCATCCGCGAAAACAGAATCGAAAGAACAGTTTTCTTCGATCCCGCCGTAGACCAGGATAAAACCGCCTCCGATCCCGCAGGGCGTCCGGCTGAGAGTCAGACTGCCGCCTTTCGCACGGGCGATTTCGGAGATCGTTTCCTCGAATCCTTCCGGCAGACGGTTCAGATCTCTCTCGTTAAAACAGATCTCGCCCTCTCCCGGCTGCGCGTATTTTTTCAGCATCTCCGCGATGAGGGTAAAATATTCCCTGCCGTCCAACACAGATAGAGACTGCTTCGCCTCGTCCAGGACTTCTCCGATCAGTTTCTGTTTTTCCCGGAGCAGTTCCCGCCTGCGCTCCATACGGGCAGCGGACCGGCTCTTTGTCAGAATGTCCTCTCTGAGGGAAGCCGCCTTCTGTTCCGCCTCTTTTTCGATCTCGCGGCAGGTCTGTTCTCCTTCCTCCAGGATCGTCCGCGCCTTCTCCTCCGCCTCCTGTATGATTCCCGCGGCGGAGTTTTCAGCTTCTTCTCCGATCTGGCTGATGATCATATCTAATCCGTTCATCATGAACCTCCCGCATTATTCTATAAAGAAAATACCGCCAGGATGGAGATCAGAAGAGCCAGGATCGCGTAGGTCTCCACCATAGCCGGAAAAAGCATAGCTTTACCGAACTGATCCGGCTTCTTTGTCACCACGCCGATAGCCGCCACCGAAGTCTGTCCCTGGTAGATCGCGGAGATCAGACCCACTACGGCAATCGGCAGACAGGAAAGAAGATACATAAGT
>DWXL01000255.1 GCA_019119235.1 Candidatus Blautia excrementigallinarum
TCAAACCAGGCGGGCAGAGGCCAGCCCCACATCATATGCCCCATGGAAAAATACATCAGCACCAGCAGAAAACCGATAGACGCGATCAGCCGTTTTTTCAGCACAGGCGTTTCATGGTCAGCCAGAGCCTCTTCCGCTTCGGCAGCGGAAATTTTCTTTTCGCCGGAAGCTCCTTTAAGAGAAGCTCCGTATCCGGCCTGTTCCACGGCGGAGATAATATCCTCTGGGGAAGCTGTCCCCTCCACGCCCATGGAGTTGGTGAGAAGACTGACAGAACAGGAAGAAACTCCCGGAATCTGTGAGACAGCCTTTTCTACCCGGGCGCTGCAGGCCGCGCAGCTCATCCCGGTTACGGTATATTGTTCCATAACAAATTCCTCCTGAAAATGATTATTTCATTATTTTCTGCAGAGTAGTCACAAGTTCGTCAATGGTTTCGTCTTTTCCTTCACGGATGTCCCGCGCCACGCAGGTACGGATATGGCTGGCCAGAAGTTCTCTGTTGAAGGAATTCACCGCTGCGTTTACGGCGGCGGACTGTATCAGGATATCATTGCAGTAAGCGTCGTTTTCCAGCATACCGATGATTCCGCGGATCTGGCCTTCCACCCGTCTCAGGCGGTTGATCAGTTTTTTGCGTTCTTCTTCCGACCGCATAGTCTTTTTCTGGCAGCCGGGACAGACATTCTTTTTATCCATGATCAATTCTCCTCTTTATAGAAAATTTTTACATTTTTAAAATACCCCTACTGGGTATTTATAATATATACCCACATAGGGTATTTGTCAAGGGGAAAATTCCGTTTTTTCCTAAAAGTGATTTTTGGCATAGAAAAACGGACACCAGCAGAAATACTGATGTCCGTTGATTTGCCGGCTCACAAAAGCCGCTATATTCAACTGTCAAGCAATTTTTGATAGATTGCCGAATCTTTGTCCGTAAAAACATTGAAAATCACTTGCTGAATGGAGCTGTCAGTCTCAAGAAAGTTCCTGACTGTCCCGACTGCGATCTCAGCCGCCTCGTTATACTGTCCTTGTAAACTTCTTTGGTGTTGTTGGTGCAGAATCACAGCTTTCCGTCCATTTCTCCGGAGAACATGAAGGGACGGCACTTTGCCTTTCCGTCACGTCCTACAGTGGCAAGATACTGTACGGGATTCTCCTGCAAAAATTTTACAACTTCGTTCATGATGCATACCTCCTGGAATGTTTCTGTTTATTGAGTTTTGAAACGGCCGTTTTTCTTAACTCCTTGTACACTGGTAATTATATGCATGATGATCTCTGCCGTAAAGTACGCACTTTTTGGTAACTAAACCTCCAGGAAAGTAACTATTGTTGATTATCCAGGTCTATTGCCCCTTGTATATTAACGCTATTGTTGTAAAATAAATATATGATTCTGCCTGCCGGAGCGGGCGGCGAGACAAAAGAAAGAACAGAACAGCTTCAAAAGGAGTGGTCATAGTGCTGGAAACAAAAGAATTACCGGCCTGTCCGGTGGAAACTACACTTATGCTGACCGGAGACAAGTGGAAAGTTCTCATCCTCCGGGATCTGATGCCCGGAAAAAAGCGATTTGGAGAATTAAAGAAGTCGATCGGCGGCGTGTCGCAGAAAGTGCTGACTGCGCAGCTCAGGGATATGGAGGCAAACGGGCTTGTAAACCGTAAGGTCTATCCGGAAGTCCCGCCAAGAGTGGAATATAGTCTGACGGAACTTGGAAAAAGCCTGAAGCCTATTCTGGACGCCATGTGGACCTGGGGAGAAGGGTACAAAGCGCGGAATAAATAGAAAAACGGGACAGAACGTAGGATATTCAGAAAAGGATCAGCGAGAAGAGCCGCACGTCGCCGTCATCCGCCCAGCAGACCATTCCGGCGGCGTCTGCCATTTTCTGAGCGTCCACGCCGTAAGCGGACATACAGGAGTGGCGCTTGTAAGGCCCTGCGCTCATGATCAGCAGGTCCTTCATTCCTCCGGTTTTCATCTGTCCAGCCAGTTTTTCGGTAAGAAGATTATGCTCCCGTTTGGCCTTTTTAAAGAAAGCGGAATCTATTTCGGGCTGTTTCAGTATACTTTGCAGTATCAGAGCTTTTTCGTATGACAGGGCTCTGCGGCGCATTTCTTCTGCCGTACCGCATGCCGGCGGACAGGCGGGAAGCAGATTATAATTTCCGCATAAATTTTCTTCGCAGAATTTTCTGTATTCCAATACAAATACCAGGTCTTTTACATCTATAACAGCCGCGTCGGCAAAGCCGCAGGCAAGAGCTTCTTTTTTCAGATCCATAAAGCGTTTTCCTTTCTGTTTGTACATTAACGCTATTGTTCCCTATACATTAATGTTATTATAGTTCTTTTTTACATACTCCGTCAAATATTTTCCGGAGAATAACTGACGGACAAAAGAAAGGATCAGGAAAACCATGACATCCGGAAACCGTGATGATATAATGGCAGTAAAACAGGGAGGGGTCTATATGAAAGCAGTAGTTTATAAAGGAAATGGCAGGATTGCCCTGGAGGAGCGTCCGGAACCGGAAATCAAAGACGAAAGAGACGCTATTGTCAAGGTAACGCTGACGACAATCTGCTCCAGCGACATTCATATCAAACATGGGGCTGTGCCGAGAGCTGTGCCGGGAACGATTCTTGGCCATGAATTTGTGGGAAGAGT
>DWXL01000038.1 GCA_019119235.1 Candidatus Blautia excrementigallinarum
ACGGCAGACTGGATCTGTCCCAGGCGGAAGCCGTTATGGACGTGATACAGGCGAAAAGCGCCGTCGCCCTGAAAAGCTCGCTGCAGCAGCTGAAAGGATCTGTTCTCCGTGCGATTAAAGAGATCAGAAGCTCCATTCTCTATCAGATCGCCTTTATTGAATCCGCGCTCGACGATCCGGAACATATAAGTCTGGAAGGATATCCGGAGAAATTAAGGAAGATCGTGGATGAAGAATATGAAAAAGTAGAGACACTTCTGAAATCCGCGGACGATGGCAGGATGATACAGGAAGGAATCAAGACGGTGATACTGGGAAAGCCCAACGCCGGAAAATCCTCTCTCCTTAATTTCCTTGTAGGAGAGGACAGAGCTATTGTAACAGATATAGCGGGAACGACGAGGGACACGCTTGAGGAGTATATTTCCCTTCACGGTATCAGTCTTCGGATCATAGATACTGCGGGAATCAGAGAGACGGAAGACGTGGTGGAAAAGATCGGCGTCGGAAAAGCGAAAAAAATGGCGGAAGACGCGGATCTGATCCTTTATGTGGTGGATTCCTCCCTTCCCCTGGACGAAAATGACAGAGAGATCATGGAGCTTCTTGGAGGACGGAAAAGTATTGTCATTTATAATAAAACAGATCTGGAATCCGTGGTAGATATAAAGGAGCTGAAGGAAAAAACAGGAAGTCCTGTAATTCCCGTATCTGTGGTCGAGGAAACCGGGATCACAGAACTGGAGGAAACCATCAAAAAAATGTTCTTCCGCGGGGAGATTTCCTTTGACGATGAAGTATATATTACCAACGCAAGACATAAAACCGCGCTGGAGGAGGCTCTGGAAAGCCTGAAAATGGTCAGGGAAAGCATAGAAACGGGAATGAGCGAGGACTTCTTCTCCATCGACCTTATGAGCGCATATGAAAGTCTTGGGAAGATAGTCGGGGAGTCTGTGGGAGAAGATCTGGTAAACGAGATATTCTCCAGATTCTGCGTAGGAAAATAATTTTACAGGAGACGGCAGTCAGAATAGAAACGTCATCAGGAGGTTGTGTGATGGAAGGTAAGAGACTGGAAAAAAACTGCGACGTTGTTGTGGTGGGAGCCGGTCACGCGGGATGCGAGGCGGCGCTGGCGGCGGCCCGTCTGGGAATGGAGACAGTCATGTTCACAGTCAGCGTGGACAGTATCGCCCTGATGCCCTGCAACCCCAATATAGGGGGAAGCTCCAAGGGGCATCTGGTAAGAGAAGTGGACGCCCTCGGCGGAGAGATGGGTAAAAATATTGATAAAACTTTTATTCAGTCAAAGATGCTGAATAAATCCAAAGGCCCGGCGGTTCATTCATTAAGAGCCCAGGCGGACAAGCAGGCCTACAGCACGGAGATGAGAAAAACTCTGGAAAATCAGGAGCATCTTACCATACGGGAAGGAGAAGTGACCAGGCTTCTTGCGGAAGAAGGAAATATAAAAGGAGTGGAGCTGTATTCCGGCGCCGTATACTGGTGCAGAGCGGTGATACTCTGTACGGGAACATATCTGAAGGCAAGGTGTATCTACGGAGACGTGAGCAACGCCACAGGTCCCAACGGACTGAAAGCGGCCAATTATCTCACAGATTCCCTGAAAGAACTTGGAATTGAGATTTTCCGCTTCAAAACGGGAACCCCTGCCAGGATCGCGGGAAATACCATTGATTACTCGAAAATGGAAGAACAGTTCGGAGACGAAAGGATCGTTCCCTTTTCTTTTTCCACAGATCCGGAATCTGTACAGATCCGGCAGAAATCCTGCTGGCTTACCTATACCAACGAAAAGACTCACGAGATCATCCGCAGTAATCTTGACAGATCGCCCCTTTATTCCGGGGTGATCGAGGGAACAGGACCCAGGTACTGCCCTTCTATTGAAGACAAGGTGGTGAGATTCGCGGATAAAAACCGCCATCAGGTATTTATCGAGCCGGAGGGACTGTATACAAACGAAATGTATATAGGAGGAATGTCCAGTTCCCTTCCCGAAGATGTACAGGACGCCATGTATCACTCTGTTCCGGGACTTGAGAACGCGAAGATCGTGAAAAATGCGTACGCCATCGAATACGACTGCATCAATCCAAGACAGCTTTATCCCACACTGGAATTTAAAAATATAAAAGGGCTTTTCAGCGCGGGACAGTTTAACGGAAGCTCAGGATATGAGGAAGCTGCGGCCCAGGGACTGATCGCGGGTATCAACGCGGCCATGAAACTGAAAGGGCAGGAAATGCTTATTCTGGATCGTTCAGAGGCATATACGGGAGTGCTGATCGACGACCTGGTAACAAAAGAAAATCACGAGCCTTACAGGATGATGACAAGCCGGGCGGAATACCGCCTTCTTCTGAGGCAGGACAACGCGGATCTCAGGCTTCGTGAAAAGGGATACAGAGTGGGACTGATCGATGAGGAGACTTATCAGAAGACGCTGGAAAAAGAGAGGGCCATCGAGGCTGAGATAAAGAGAACAGAGCACGCCACCATAGGAGGAACTCCCGAGGTTCAGAGACTTCTGGAAGAAAAGGGAAGCACTCTGCTGAAATCGGGGACTACCATTGCGGAACTGATCCGCCGTCCGGAACTTACCTATGAGGATCTGGCGCCCATTGACAGGGACCGTCCGGATCTTCCCTGGGATGTAACGCAGCAGGTGGAGATCAATCTGAAGTATGAGGGATATATCAAAAGGCAGATGAAGCAGGTGGAACAGTTTAAAAAACTGGAAGCGAAAAAAATTCCTGAAGATCTGGATTACGAACAGGTGGGAAGCCTGCGTATTGAGGCAAGACAGAAGCTTGAGGCCTACCGTCCGGTATCCATCGGACAGGCTTCCAGGATCTCCGGGGTATCTCCCGCGGATATCTCCGTTCTTCTTGTCTATCTGGAGCAGTACAGAAGAAAATCCACAAAAGAATCATAGAATGTGGAAAACAGAAGGGAAGCTGTACGCTGGAATGTGGAAAACCTCTAAAATATAAGGAGCGGCAGAAAAATGGGATATGATTTAAGTATACTGGAACAGGGCTGCGCGCAGCTTGACATTTCTCTGGATGATATTCAGAAAAAACAGTTTACGGATTTTTATGAATTTCTTGTAGAAAAAAACAAAGTAATGAATCTCACCGGGATAACAGATTTTCAGGAGGTTCTGGTAAAGCATTTCCTGGACAGCCTGTCCTGTGTGAAGGCTTTGGATATGAAGAAGATTAAAAGTATAATAGACGTGGGAACAGGAGCCGGATTTCCCGGCGTTCCTCTGAAGATCGCGTTTCCGCATCTGGAGGCCTGTCTTCTGGATTCCCTGAAAAAAAGAGTGAATTTTCTGGAGGAGACTTTCCGTCTCCTTGATCTGGAAGATATAAAAGCCGTCCACGGACGAGCGGAGGAATACGCCAGAAACAAAGATTACAGAGAATCCTTCGACCTCTGCGTGTCCAGGGCGGTTTCCAACCTTGCCACGCTTGCGGAATACTGCCTGCCCTATGTAAAAAAGGGAGGATATTTTATTTCCTATAAATCCGGAGCGGTAAAGGAAGAGGCGCAGCAGGCGGAAAAAGCGGTTAAGGTTCTGGGAGGAAAAATAAAAGATATCATCTACTTTTCTCTCCCGGATTCGGAAATACAGCGATCCCTGGTGGTGATCGAAAAAATATCCCCCTGTCCGGGACGTTATCCCAGAAAGGCGGGAACTCCGCAGAAAGAACCTATTTTGTAAGTGTTTCACAAATTCATCACAGATTTATCCGATTTTTATCACAACTTTTTCATAAAATATTCAAAGAGCAGTTGCAAAAAATCTGCTCCCAGGGAAGATGTTTCCGGGTACCCCCTATCTCTGTTTCTCCCGGAGACATCTTCTTCTGTAGAAAAGGAGGAGAAATCTGTGATCGAAGTAAACAATCTGGTCAAGCGATATGGAGACCATACGGCAGTCGACCACCTTTCTTTTAAGATAGAGAAAGGGAAAATCTACGGTTTTCTGGGCCCCAACGGCGCAGGAAAGTCTACTACCATGAATATTATCACCGGCTATATCGCCTCTACCGAGGGAACTGTATCCATAGACGGACATGATATTCTCGAAGAACCGGAGAAAGCCAGGAAATGTATCGGCTATCTTCCGGAACAGCCGCCCCTTTATTTTGATATGACCGTTCTGGAATATATGAGGTTTGCGGCGGATCTGAAAAAAATCCCGAAAAACAAAAAGAATGAAATGATCGAAGAAGTCATGGACAGGGTTAAGATCACAGATATGAAAAACCGTCTGATCAAAAATCTGTCCAAAGGTTACCGGCAGAGAGTGGGACTTGCCCAGGCGATTCTGGGTTATCCGGACGTGATCATTCTGGATGAACCTACAGTAGGACTGGATCCGAAACAGATCATTGAGATCAGAGATCTGATAAAGGATCTGAGACAGAAACATACGGTAATATTAAGTTCTCATATCCTTTCGGAAGTGAGCGCCGTCTGCGATTACGTGCTGATCATCTCCCATGGAAAGCTTGTGGCAAGCGATACCCCGGAGAATCTGAGTAAACTTGCGGCAGGTTCCAATAACCTGTCTCTGGTGGTAAAAGGGGATAAAGAAAAGATACGCATACTGCTGGGAGAGATTTCCGGCGTCAGAGATATTTCCATTGAAAGCTCTGGAGAGGAAGGAGAATGGAATGTGAAGCTGACAACAGAAGAACATACGGATATCCGCGAAGATGTTTTCTTCAAAATGGCGGAAAACAGGTATCCTATTCTCGAAATGCAGTCTAAGAAAGTATCTCTGGAAGAAATCTTCCTGGAACTGACAGAAGACGGCGCCGGACAGAAAAAAGAGAAAGATGCTGAACAGGAAAACGACGATAAAGAGGGGGGAGAGTCATGACAGCTATTTATAAACGTGAATTGAGAAGTTATCTGACGTCCATGATCGGATACATTTTTATATTTTTTATCCTGCTTCTTACAGGAATCTATTTTTCGGCATATCAGCTGGGGGCTGCCTATCCGAAATTTGAATATACATTAAGCGCTCTCACATTTGTATTTCTTATCAGCGTACCCATCCTTACCATGAGGATACTGGCCGAAGAGCGGAAACAGAAAACAGACCAGCTTCTTCTTACGTCTCCCGTTTCCGTGGAAAAGATCGTAATGGGAAAATATCTGGCTCTGGTAACAATATTTGCCATTCCCATGGCAATCATCTGTTTCTACCCGCTTCTGATGACGAAGTTCGGTACGGTTTCTCTGGGAATGGCCTATACGGCGATCCTGGGATTTTTCCTTCTGGGCTGCGCCAATCTGGCTGTCGGAGTATTTATCTCCTCTCTTACAGAAAGCCAGGTGATCGCCGCGGTGCTGACTTTTATACTTCTGTTTGCCTTTTACATGATGAACGGGATTTCCTCCTTCTTTTCCGAAGGAGCCCTGTCCACCTGTATCACTTTCGGACTTCTGATACTGGCGGCCGCTATTATCATTTACACCATGATCAAAAACCTCCTGATCTCCGCAGTAGTCTGCGTGGCGGGAGAAGCTGTTCTGGCCGTCCTCTATGTGGTGAATTCCGAATTCTTCGCGGGAGGCATCCAGAAGGTCCTGCAGGTATTTAATATCAGCGGCCATTTTGATAATTTCGCCAACGGGATTTTCGATATCAAGGGAGTTGTATATTTTCTTTCTGTAGTGGCTGTGTGCGTCTTCCTGACCATTCAGTCTATTGTGAAAAGACGTTGGAATTAGGAGGCCGTGGATATGAAATTAACAGGGATATTTAAGAAAAAAAATAAAGATCAGAATGAAAAGAAACATATAAAAAAGGGGATTAACAAAAAGACCCTGAAAAACGGTTCCTACAGTGTGATCCTCAGCGTGATCTTCGTAGTGATCATTGTGGTGGTAAATCTCATTGTCGACGCGTTCCCCTCCACATATACGGAGATTGACGTCAGCGACCAGCAGCTTTTCAGTATCGGGGATCAGACGAAGGATTTTCTGAAGGAACTGGATAAAGACGTAACAATTTATCAGATCGCCCAGAGCGGTTCCGAGGACGAGGTGGTTTCCAAACTTCTTCAGAAATATGAAGAAGCGTCCGATCATATCAAAGTAGAAAAAAAGGATCCTGTTGTAAATCCGAAATTCACTTCTGAATATACGGACGAGGAGGTAAGTTCCAACAGCCTGATCGTTGTCTGCGGAGACAGGAGCAAGGTTGTGGATTACAATAACATTTACGAAAGTTCTATGGATTATACTACCTACAGTTATACCACGAGCGGTTTTGACGGAGAGGGACAGATCACAAGTGCCATTTCCTATGTGACCTCCGATAATCTTCCGGTTCTCTATACCCTTGACGGACACGGGGAAAAATCCCTGGATTCCACGCTTCAGGAAGATATAGAGAAAGCCAACATGGAGATTAAATCTCTGAATCTTCTTACAGAAGAAAGTGTTCCTGAGGACGCGGACTGCCTGATGATTAATTCTCCTTCCACGGATATCTCAGAGGATGAGAGAGACGCGATCATCGAGTATCTGGAGAACGGCGGAAAGGCAATGATCTTCTCCGATTATACAGAAGAATCCATGGATAATTTTGACGCTGTTCTGGAGAATTACGGCGTGGAAAGAGTGGACGGAATCGTGATCGAGGGGGATGCCCAGCACTACGCAATGCAGATGCCCTATTATCTCCTGCCGGATGTAGGCAGCGCGGAAGCGGTTTCAGATTTCTCTTCCCAGGGATACTTTATCCTGGCTCCCTACGCTCAGGGAATCCGCCAGCTCGACAATGTGAGAGATACTCTTACCATTGAGAGTCTTCTCACAACTTCAGACGACGCCTACTCAAAGACAGATCTGAATACAGAAACACTGGAAAAGACAGATGAAGACATTGACGGGCCTTTTGATATCGGAGTGAGCATCACAGAAGAAGTGGATGACGATAAGACCACGCAGATCGTATATTACTCCACCGCGAATCTTATGGACAGCCAGATCAACCAGATGGTAGCGGGCGGAAACGAGCAGATGATCACGGAATCTCTGAATTGGATGTGCAGCACAGACGAAACGTCAACCATTTCCATTCCGTCAAAGAGCCTTGAGGTATCCTATCTTACTGTTACCGCGTATGACGCGGCCTACTGGAAAATATGCGTGATGGGACTGATCCCCGGCGTATTCCTGGTAGTTGGTTTCGTTGTATGGCTGAAAAGGAGAAAAGCATAATGAAGAGCAAAACAGTAAAAATGGTTTCCGCCGCGGCAGTTCTGGCGGTTTTGTGCGGAGCCTACGCGGGGGTAAAATCCTATGTGTCCTCTCAGGAGGAAAAAGAGGCTGAGGAAGCTGACCAGAGCGTCAGTGTGGTGGAGATGAACGCGGACGACATTGTTTCCGTTGCTTTCCGGTCAGAGGACGACGGAGAGGTTACGCTGGAAAAAGAGGATGATTCCTGGGTAAAAAAAGGTGAAACAGAATTTCCTTTAAGCCAGGATACCGTATCCGGCGCGGTAAGCGGGATCGCCTCTCTCACAGCGGATCAGAAACTGGAGGAGACGGCTGATCTGAGCGAGTACGATCTGGAGGAGCCTGAGAATGAGATCACAGTCTTAACAGACGACGGGGAAGAAACCACTGTTCAGGTGGGAATGATGAATTCCTCCAGCCAGTATTATGTAAAGAAGGCGGGGGACGATGAAACCGTTTATCTTGTTTCATCGTCTTCCCTGGATCCTTTCATGGGTTCTGTATATGATCTTGCCGACGCAGAGACATTTCCTTCTGTAACGTCCTCCACGATCACACAGGTGAAAGTGGATAAAGAAAACGGATACGAGCTGAAACAGAACAGCGAGACCCTGGGCTGGGATATCTCCGACGGAAAAGATACGGAGAAAGCGGATACCACCCAGGCAGGCACAGTGACTTCGGCCATCGGTTCTCTTATGTATGATGAATTCGTGGATTATAACTGTACAGACGAGGCGGAATACGGTTTTGACGATCCCTATGCGGTAATTACCGCGGATTATACGGTAGAAGAGGAAATAGAGGCGGATACGGACGATACAGAGGCATCTGAGGAAGATGATACCTCTACAGATGAATCCGCAGAAAATGAATCCGGGGATGAGGATGCCATAGACGATACTGCAGAAGAAGAAACGACATCAGAGGATACTGCAGACGTGGAGTCATCAGAGAATTCAGAAGAAACAGAAACTGTCACCAGAGATGAAGAACTGATCATATATGTGGGCGACGAGACAGACGGAAGCCGCTATGTGAAGGTAAATGACAGTAATCAGGTATATACCATATCAGAGGATTCGCTGGCGGATATTCTTGATAAAACAATCGCCGATTTTTATGATCTCACAGTAAGCTATCTTACAGTAAACAATCTGGAAACAATGGATATCGAGGCTGAGGACGGATCACATGAGGTTCAGGTAGTCCGGGAGACAACAGAAGATGAAGACAGCGAAGAGACCACCACATCCTCCTATAAGCTGGACGGCAAAGAGATAGAGGAAACGGCGTTTACTACTTTCTATAACAAGGTCATAAACATGACAGGCCAGCAGAGAATGACAGAAGAATATGATCCTGAATGTGATCCTGCCTACACGTTTACTCTTACGGATACCGACGGAGAAGAAATCCTTGTGAAATATTATGAGTATGACGCAAGTTTCTATGCGGCGGTTGTGGAAGACAGAGTATACCTGGTAAACAAGATGGACGTCCGCGATATGGACGGGGCATATCAGGAAATGATAGCAGCTGAAGAGGTTGAAACAGAAGAAAACACTGATGATTCAGGAACCGGATCAGAAGAAGACCCATCAGAAAATGAAGAGGAAAATACAGAAGAATTATCAGACAATGCCATAGAAGAAACGGATACGGAAGCCTCTGAATAAGTGAGAATGTGTAAGAAAAAATCTCCCCCGGCGATATGCCGGAGGAGATTTTTTATTCTGCAATAAAGAAAAATCAGAAGAAGATACCTGCCTGCTCCAGAAAATGTTCCGGATCTTCCACATGGGGGAAGTGCTTCGTGCGGGGAAGAACGGTCCCTTCAATAGAGGGATTGGCGTTCCGGTACTCTTCCATGATCGCTCCGCCGTTATTCTCGGCGGCTCCTTCGATGATATAGATGCTGTTATCGATGGTTTTAAGACTCTGGACAATATCTATGTTCATATATTTTGCAAACTTGCATGTATATACTGCTTTCGCGTGGCTGCCTCCCCGGTGCGCGCCTTCGTAATATGCGTCCAGAAGGTTCTGATCCGGATGGAAAGGATCAAAAAGCATATTCTCAATAAAGAAATTCTGGATACTGTCTCTTGATACGGCGATATGGTAAACAAGAGTGCCGAATACAGGAATTTCAAGGAAATATTTAAGCGCTTTTTCTTTCTTCCCGGGCATATGCTTCAGATTGCCAAGCGCCGGAGGATTTACCAGCATGATCTTATTGAACAGGCTGTTTTCGTTGCGGCACGCCATAACGGCAAAGGAACCGGAAAATCCGCTGGCGATCACATCTGTCTTCTCTCCTATCACATTGCGGATGAAATCACAGATGATCTGCACATATACGAAGTTGGTATAGGTAATGCCCGGTTTCTCAGAACGTCCGCATCCCAGCAGGTCGATGGTATATACGGTATGTTCCAGGGCAAGGGATTCCTCCACCTTATTCCATTCATATCCGGATCCGCCGGGAAGAATGTCGTGGATAAGGAGAACAGGGCTTCCTTTGCCTTTCTTTGTATAATAAACTTCGCCGAAGCGCCATTTATAATAATTTCTTCTGTCTGTGTCCAGCATTTCCTTCAGAATCGCGGAAGCTGCAACAATCTTGTTGATAACATGAATGATAAAAGTAGCGATCGCAAACAGAACCACAAACGTGGCCAGGCGGTTTCTGTTTTTTTTCATTTCGGTCCCCCTTTTCCTGCTGTTTGGCAGTGTGATGTCGTCAGGTGATGTACTTATTATACGCTAAAAATAAGGTTTTTACAATGCTATAAGAGAGAAAGTAATTTTTCGATATCGTCTTTTTTCGTTGCCCAGCTTGTGGCGAACCGGACGATGGTATGCGTATTGTCCTGTTTTTCCCAGAAACTGAATACAACATGCTCCTGCAACTCTTCTGCTTTTTTATCCTCCAGCACAACAAAGATCTGGTTTGTGGGGGAATCATTAAAAAGGTCGTAACCCTTTTCCAGAAATCCCTTTTTCAGAAGAGCCGCGGTTTCGATGGCGTTACTTCCCGTTTCTTTATAAAGATCATCCGTAAACAGAGCATCAAACTGGACGCCCAGAAGCCTGCCCTTGGCGAGAAGGGCGCCGTGCTGTTTAACCATGGTCATGAAATGAGGAGGACAGCTGTTTCCGGTAAATACTACCGCTTCTCCGCACAGCGCTCCCGCTTTGGTCCCTCCAATGTAAAATACATCACAGAGCCGCGCGATATCCGGAAGAGAAAGCTCGTTTTCCGGACAGGAAAGGCCTGTGATCAGCCTCGCGCCGTCCATAAAAAGGGGAATCCTGTATTCTCCGCATATCTGGGAAATCTCCGTCAGTTCATCCATTGTATAAAGAGTTCCGTACTCCGTGGGATGGGAAATATACACCATTCCCGGAAATACCATATGATCATGGCTGGGATCTCCGTAAAAAGTATCCAGAAAGGATTTCAGAGAAGGAATATCTATCTTACCGTTATGCTGGGAAACTTCCAGCACCTTGTGCCCGGTGAATTCAACGGCTCCCGCCTCGTGAACATTAATATGTCCGGTAGAAGCCGCGATCACGCCCTCATACTGCCGGAGCATGGTATTTATGACGATCTGATTGGTCTGCGTGCCGCCGGAAAGAAAATA
>DWXL01000256.1 GCA_019119235.1 Candidatus Blautia excrementigallinarum
CCCGGAGACTGACGGGATTTTCAGGCAGCAGGCGGCAAATACGCAGGAAACCATGAGAGACACCAGAAAAGCCGTGATCTTGTTTGATGATGTTTCCATGATACTCAATCCTTTTAAAATAATAATAATAAAATAAAAAGAAGTACATACTTCCTGAATAATCATCTATGAAATGAGATCATTTGTCAAGATTTTCTTTGGAAGGCGAAAGAAAATAGTTGAAATCCTCAGAACCATATGATAAAATAAGCGATAGTTGATTAGGAGGTGTAACCAAAGTGCAGATTTTAAGGATTATCTTAACTCTGATCTTTGTCATAGATTGCATTGCCCTTACAGCTGTTGTCCTGATGCAGGAAGGCAAGCAGCAGGGCCTTGGAAGTATCGCAGGCGTTGCGGATACTTACTGGGGAAGAAATAAGGGACGTTCTATGGAAGGCGGCCTGGTGAAGGCAACAACCATCATGGCAGTGTTGTTCTTTGTTCTGGCAGCTGTTTTAAATATTAATTTCTAAGAAAGATTTAGAGCTGAAAGGAAACACTCTTGTATTTGCAAGAGTGCTTTTTTTTCTCACAGACAGAAAAGGAGTCAGAGAGTTTCAGTGAGCAGAAAAAAAATCTGGGGTAAAAAGAAAAAGTTTGTCAGGAACAATGCGGTTTCCGTAAAGAAAAAAGAAAAGCCGGCAATCAAGAAAAAGAACCTAAAAAGCCTGAAAAAACAGGGACTGGTCAAAGAGGGCGTTTTTATCGGCAACCCGCGAGGATTCGGCTTTGTGGAGACCGGCGGTGATGAAGAGGATATCTTCATCCCGGCGGGGGACACACATACCGCCCTCCATGGAGATAAGGTGAGCGTGCTTCTCGACAGGACAGAAAAACCTGGAAAGAGAAGAGAAGGGATTATCCTGAAGATCCTGGAAAGAGGGACAAAGGAGATTGTAGGAACTTTTCAGAGAGAGGGAGACTACGGCTTTGTTCTCTGCGATAATCAGAAATTTTCCAGAGATGTGTATATTTCGCCGAAAAATTCCAGAGGAATACGCGACGGCGAAAAGGTTGTGGCGGAAATACTGGATTACGGGTCTGAAAAGAGAAAACCGGAAGGCAGGATCACAGAAATGCTGGGAAATCTCCATGCTCCCGGAGCAGATATCCTTGCAATCGTGAAGAGCTATCAGATCCCTTCGGAATTTCCTGAAAAGGTTCTGAATCAGGCTGAGCGGGTACCGGATCATGTTCAGGATTCGGATCGGGAGGGCAGGATGGATCTTACCGGCCTTCCCACAGTAACCATAGACGGAGAAGACGCAAAGGATCTGGACGATGCCGTCTCTCTTACGAAAGAGAACGGGATCTACCATCTGGGCGTTCACATTGCGGATGTAAGTAATTATGTACAGGGCGGAAGCGCTCTGGACAGAGAGGCTTTGAAGCGGGGAACGAGTGTTTATCTGGCGGATCGTGTGATTCCGATGCTTCCTGAAAGACTGTCAAACGGTATCTGTTCATTGAATCAGGGTGTGGACCGGCTTACTTTGAGCTGTCTTATGGATATTGACGCAGAGGGGAACGTGGTCTCTCACCGGATCACAGAATCTGTGATCCATGTGGACAGACGGATGAGTTATGAACAGGTTCGCTGTATTCTGGAAGATGGCGAAACTTCTGTCAGTATGGAATACAGGGAATTTGTCCCCATGTTTTTCCTTATGAGGGAACTGTCGCTTCTCTTAAGAAAACGCCGTCATCACAGAGGGTCTATTGATTTTGATTTTCCGGAAAGCAGGATCATACTCAACGGCGCAGGAAGAGCGATAGATGTGCAGCCCTGTGAAGCCAACGCGGCGACAGAGATCATAGAGGACTTTATGCTCCTTGCAAATGAAACTGTTGCAAAGGAATACTGCAAAGGGGATTATCCTTTTATATACAGGACGCATGAAAATCCGGATCCGGAGAAAGTAGAGAATCTTCTGAGCCTTATCAGGAACAGAGGTATCCGGATCCACAAGGCCGGCGAGAAGATCACTCCCGGAGAGATTCAGGAAATTCTGGAAGAGATCCGGGGACTTCCCGATGAAGGGATGATAAGCCGGCTGACACTGAGGACTATGCAGCAGGCAAAATACACGACGGAGTGTACAGGACATTTTGGGCTGGCTGCCAGATATTACTGCCATTTTACGTCTCCGATCCGCCGTTATCCGGATCTGCAGATCCACAGGATCATCAGGGACAATCTTCGGGGAAGACTTAAGAGAGAGGGGAGGACAGAGCATTACCGGGAAATCCTGGAGGAAGTCGCCCTTCAGTCAAGCGTTTGTGAGAGACGTGCCCAGGAGGCGGAACGTGAATCAGACAAAATGAAAAAGGCAGAGTATATGTCCTATCATTTGGGAGAAGAATTTACAGGGATCATATCCGGCATAACAGGGTATGGGCTTTATGTGGAACTGGATAATACAGTTGAGGGAATGGTCCATATCTCGGCTCTGACGGACGACTATTATTCTTTTGACCAGGAAAAAATGGAACTGAAAGGTGAAATGACAAAAAAGATTTATCATCTGGGACAGCGGGTAAAAGTACGCACAGTAGACGCGGACGCGCTGAAAAGGACGGTGGATTTTGTGCTTGTCCAGAAAGCGGAAAGGGAGGATTCAGATGCCGAAGAAAACAGGAATCAGACTGATCGCAAACAATAAAAAGGCATTTCATGATTACTTCATAGAGGACACCTATGAGGCAGGGATCGCGCTGGCGGGTACGGAAGTCAAGGCTCTTCGTACCGGGAAATGCAGTATCAAAGAATCTTTTGTCAGAGTGGAAAACGGTGAAGTGTTTATTTACGGAATGCATATCAGTCCTTATGAAAAAGGCAATATCTTTAATAAAGATCCCCTGCGTGTCCGTAAACTTCTCCTTCACAGACACGAGATCAATAAAATCGAAGGGAAACTGAAAGAAAAAGGACTTACGCTGGTTCCTTTGAAGGTGTATTTTAAGGACAGTCTGGCAAAGGTTGAGATTGGCGTTGCCAGAGGAAAGAAATTATATGACAAACGTCAGGATATAGCAAAGAAAGACCAGAAGAGGGAGGCGGAAAGAGACTTCAAAATAAGAAATCTGTAAAAGTCAAAAAGTCTAAAAATTATATGAATTTCTATACCATTTAGTTGACAAGAATGTGATAGTCAGTATAATTAATATATATCAGACTATACCCATAACACCGGGAGTTTTGCATTATGAACGGGAGGGCAGATATGATGAAAAAACAATATCTCGCATTGGCCGGCGTGCTGGTGATCGCGCTGTCAGCGGCAGGATGCGGCGGGAATGACAAGAATAATGAAGGTGTCGTACAGGAGCAGGCAACTCCGACGCCGGAACCTACGGTTACAGAATCTGTGGATCTTGTAGATATGGAAGTGACAGAAGAGAAGAACGTAATTGGAGAGAAGACGGCGTCCGCACATAAAGTAACCATTATTAACAGGACAGGGTCTGAAGTCGGCGCTGTATATATACGAGTACATCCGGAAGACGATTATGACGATGAATGGGGAAGCGATCTGATCGACGGGCTGTTCACACTGGCTGACGGAGATCAGGCGGTCTATTATTTTGAACCGGAATCCGGCTCCGGCGTCACTTATGATATCCGGATCACCTATACGGAAGAGGGGCGCAACGAGTGCTTTTTCAGGGATCTTCCCCTGGCATCCATCAGTCAGATCACTCTGAGGATGGACGGAAGAGGAGAGGATTCCATTCCTTACGCCACTTATATGACATCGACCGGATCCCGGGAAGTTTCCACTCTTAACGAGGT
This sequence comes from Candidatus Blautia excrementigallinarum, assembly GCA_019119235.1. Lineage (GTDB taxonomy): Bacteria > Bacillota > Clostridia > Lachnospirales > Lachnospiraceae > Blautia_A > Blautia_A excrementigallinarum. The sequence continues at coordinate 3,836 of DWXL01000256.1, forward strand.
GAAGCAGCGTCTGGGTCTCTCTGACGAGGACACAGATGAGACGGAAGATACCGAGGATGAGATCGAACCGACAGAAGAGCCGGAGATTACGGAAACTCCTTCAAATGATGAAGAGGAACCTTCCGACTCCTCTGATAACACTGATACTCCGGAGGATCCCATGCCCACAGACGATACGATCACTGAAGCAGAGGGCTACATCGGACAGTCCTTCTCAGATCTTGCGGGCGCGATAGGAGATGCTCAGACCAATGAGTATGATGAAGTACCGGAGACGGGAACTACAGGATATCATTATTATCCCAATTTTACAGTAATGACTACCGTGGATGAGTACGGGAATGAAATCGTTTCCGGAGTCTACTGATAAAACCGCTTCTTTCGGAAGCGAAAGAGGAAAGGAAGAATTATGAAACGAATTTTACTGAAGCTGAGCGGAGAAGCTCTGGCAGGATCAAAAAAGACCGGGTTTGACGAGGAGACTGTGCTGGCTGTGGCCAGACAGATAAAAGCCATTGCAGAAGAGGGGACCCGGATCGGAATCGTGATCGGCGGAGGGAATTTCTGGAGAGGACGTACCAGTGAGACGATCAACCGCAGCAAAGCGGATCAGATCGGTATGCTTGCCACAGTAATGAACTGTATTTATGTATCGGATATATGCAGATATACAGGACTTTCTACAGAAATTTTCACACCTTTTGTATGTGGCGCCTTTACCAGACTTTATTCCAGGGATGCCGTGGAGGAAGCGTTTGCATCCGGTAAAGTGGTGTTCTTTGCAGGCGGCACAGGTCATCCGTATTTTTCCACAGACACGGCGACTGTGCTTCGGGCTGTAGAGATGGAGGCCGAAGCCATCTATCTTGCCAAGGCTGTTGACGGTATTTATGACAGTGATCCCAAGGTCAATCCGGATGCTGTGAAATTTGATGAGATCACCATAGAGGAGGTCGTGGACAGGAAGCTGGCGGCAATGGATCTGACCGCGTCTATTATGTGCCTGGAACAGAGAATGCCCATGATGGTGTTTGGCCTTGACGGTGAGAACAGTATCGTGAATGCAGTTCATGGTAAGTTTTCCGGTACGAGAGTAACGGTTTAAGCTGAAAAGTCATAAATAACAGAGAGGGAGAACAGACAAATGGATGAAAGAGTTCAGAAATATGACGGTAAAATGACAAAAACTTTAAAGGGACTGGAAGCAGAGCTTACCACGATCCGGGCAGGCCGCGCCAATCCGCATATTCTTGATAAAATCACCGTAGATTATTACGGAAGCCCGACGCCGCTTCAGCAGGTGGCCAATATTACAGTTCCCGAAGCCCGCATGATCCAGATACAGCCCTGGGAGGCAAGCCTGATCAAAGCAATAGAGAAGGCAATTCTCACTTCTGATCTGGGACTGAATCCAAGTAACGACGGAAAGATCATCCGTCTTGTCCTTCCGGAGCTTACTGAGGAACGCCGTAAGGAACTGGTGAAGGATGTGAAGAAGAAGGGCGAGGCCGCCAAAGTTGCTGTCCGCAACATCCGCCGCGACGCCAACGACGCATTTAAAAAACTTGTGAAGCAGGATGTTTCCGAGGACGAAGTGAAGGATCTCAGCGACGAGGTTCAGAAACTTACAGACAAATATATGAAAGATATCGATGCTGCAGTCGAGAAGAAATCAAAAGAGATCCTGACTGTGTGATCATCAGGAAGAGGGAGGGAGAGCCTTGAGACACAGGCTCTCCTTCTGTTGCACATGGAAAAGGGATTCCCTGGCAGAAGGGAGGATGCCGGCGGTCCGGCGGCAGAGAGGAGTTAGAATGAAGGTACCGAATCATATCGCCATTATTCTGGATGGAAACGGCAGATGGGCGAAGGCGAAAGGGATGCCCAGAGGCTATGGCCATATAAAAGGCTGCGCCAATCTGGAAAGCATCTGCGACGATATCAAAGATCTGGGAGTAAAATATCTTACAGTTTACGCTTTTTCCACTGAGAACTGGAAAAGATCCCGGGAAGAAGTAGACGGCCTGATGAAGCTGTTCCGCAGCTATCTGAAGAAATGTATGAAAAGTGCTGAGAAGAACAAAATGCGGGTAAAAGTGATCGGAGACATATCTGCTTTTGACGAGGATATCCAGGATAAAATACGAAAGCTGGAGGACTTTTCCAAAGATTATAACGAGCTGTTCTTCCAGATTGCGCTGAATTACGGCAGCAGGGACGAGATTCTGCGCGGAGTAAGGAAACTTGCCGGAGATGTGGCGCAGGGCCGTCTGGATCCGGGTGAGATCGATGAGGGCGTCTTTGAGAATTATCTTGATACGGCGGGAATCCCGGATCCGGACCTGATGATCCGTACAAGCGGCGAGCTGAGACTGTCTAATTTCCTTCTCTGGCAGCTGGCATATACAGAGTTTTATTTTACAGATGTTCCATGGCCGGATTTCCATAAGCCGGAGCTGATGAAAGCAATAGAGAAATACAATGAAAGAGACCGTCGGTACGGCGGCGTGAAGGAGGAATAAGAATGTTCAAGACCAGGCTTATTAGCGGGATCCTTCTGGTAGCCGCGGCGCTTCTTACCATTATCACCGGCGGAGCAGTGCTCTGGACTGTCCTTCTCTGTATTTCCGTGATCGGCGCAGAAGAACTGTACCGCGCGATGGATGTGCATAAGAACGGGTTTGGACTGCTGGAGACTGCGGCGTGTCTGGGGATTCTTCTCTACTACGGAGCGGCGGCTCTGGATTTCGGAAGATATGGCATGATGGCAGTGATCCTTGCGCTGATCCTGATCCTGTTTGTATATGTTTTTACTTATCCGAAATACGATGCCCGTCAGATTGCCGCGGCTTTTCTGGGGATCGTTTATGTGGCGGTAATGCTGTCCTATATCTATCTTACCAGGAATCTGGAGAACGGACATTTTATTGTCTGGCTAATCTTTCTCTGCTCCTGGGGATGCGATACCTGCGCCTACTGTGTGGGTATGCTGATCGGAAAACATAAGATGGCGCCGGTCCTCAGTCCCAAGAAATCTGTGGAGGGCGCTGTGGGCGGCGTCATCGGGGCGGCTCTTCTGGGAGTGGCATACGCTGCCGCAACGAAAGGCCCCATGGCGGAATATGCGGTGATCTGTGCTGCGGGCGCGCTGATCTCCATGGTGGGAGATCTGGCTGCCTCCGCTGTTAAGAGAAACCAGGGGATTAAGGATTACGGGAAGCTGATTCCGGGTCATGGAGGAATTCTTGACCGTTTTGACAGTGTGATCATTACGGCGCCTGTCATATACTATATGGCAGTGCTGCTGCTGAGACACTGAAGGAGGATTTATGAAAAGAATTGCGATTTTGGGATCTACGGGTTCCATAGGAACCCAGACACTGGACGTAGTGCGTGCAAATGGTAATATTCAGGTTCTGGGACTTGCAGCAGGAAGAAATATCATGAAACTGGAGGAACAGATCAGAGAATTCCACCCGGTCCTTGCGGCTGTCTGGGATGAGCAGGCGGCGAAAGATCTTGAGGTCAGGATCAGGGATACGGATACACGTGTGGTTTCCGGTATGGACGGACTTCTTGAGCTGTCCGCAATGGAGGGACCGGAGATCCTTGTCACTGCGATCGTGGGAATGCTGGGGATCCGTCCGACCATGGAAGCGATCCGCGCCGGCAAGGACATTGCCCTGGCAAATAAAGAAACCCTTGTAACTGC
>DWXL01000257.1 GCA_019119235.1 Candidatus Blautia excrementigallinarum
AAAGACGCGGTACGTGATTCTGAATATTATACGCCGGGAAATCTCAGAACTGCCGAGGCTCTTCATCAGATCACCGCTGAATACGGATGTTCTCTGACACAGGCTGTCCTGGGCTTTCTGACCTGCCGGGACTTTACCTGCCTGCCCCTGTACGGTCCCCGGAATGCGGAGGATCTTGCGGACGCCGCAGGAACTTTCGCGATTCCCTTCCGTCGGGAAGATTATCCGGAGGTTTCGTCCAGATAGGTCTGCTTATGGAAAACTGCAGGTTCCGCACTATATTTTTACAGTACGGATTCCACCAGCCTCCGGGTATATTCCTCCCGGGGGCTGGAAATGATCTCATCCGGAGTTCCGCTTTCCACGATCCTTCCCTCATGCATCACCAGAACGCGGTCACAGAAAGCCTGTACCAGAGCAAGGTCATGACAGATAAAAAGGAAGCTTCCCGCGCCTTCTCTTTTCAGTTTCAGGAGCAGATCCAGGATCTGTTTCTGGACGGTAACATCCAAAGCGCTGGTAGGCTCGTCGCAGATCAGAAGTTCCGGCCGAATGGCAAGGGCTCTCGCAATAGCTGCTCTCTGACATTCCCCGCCGCTGACCTGATGAGGATATTTTCCGGTAAATTCCGGCGTAAGACCGCACTGGACCAGCAGTTCTCTTACTCTCTGCTCCGTTTCCTTTCTGCTCATCCCGGCGTTTCTCAGACTTTCCCTGATTCCGCTCCCAAGGGTGTATCTGGGATCAAAAGATTCTGCCGGCATCTGAAAGATCATCTGCATATGTCTGTATGCCTTTCTCAGTTCTCTGCCTTTCGCTTTTGTGATCTCCTGTCCCATCAGAAAGATTTTTCCCTCCGTAGGGCGGATCAGACCCGTGACCAGCCGCGCTGCCGTGGTCTTTCCGGAACCGGATTCTCCTACGATCCCAAGGGCTTCTCCCTTCTTCACCGCAAAACTTATATCCCGGACAGCGGGAAAGCTGCCTTTTTCGGTTGAAAATATCTTTGTCAGATGCTCTGCCTTTAATATTGTTTCTGTCATATTCTGTTCCCTTGTCTTTATTCTCTTTGCCCGGTATCCCGCCCTTATTTTTTCTTCAGGGTCAGAACGGAATCCATCAGCTCTCTTGTATAGGCGTCTCCGGAAGCTTCCAGCACCTCCCCGGCGCCGCCGTAGTCTCTTACCTGCCCGTCCTTCAGAACCAGTATCTTATCCGCCATTTTTTTAACAAGACCGATATTATGCGTCACAAGGATCACTGCCGTATGATACTCTCTGCGCATCATGAGAAGCTCCTCCGCCACCTGTTTCTGTACGGTAACGTCAAGAGCGCTGGTAGGTTCGTCCGCCAGCAGCAGTCCGGGATTCATGATCATGGCAGTACAGATCCCCACTCTCTGGTTCATGCCGCCGGACAGTTCAAAAGGATAACTGTTCCATATACGTTCATGATCCGTCAGCCCGATCTTTTCCATGATTTCCGCCGCCCGCCTCTTTGTCTCTTCTTTTTTTATCTTTTCGTGAGCAGATACAGCCTCGTGGATCTGGGCGCCTACCGTCCTCACGGGACAAAAGGCAGCTTTGCTGTCCTGAAATACTGTACCGATCTCCGGTCCCAGATACTTTCTCCTGCGTTTTTCCGGCATATCTGTCAGATTTTCACCTTTGTACCAGATATCTCCCCTGGTCACCATTCCGCTTTCTCCAAGAAGCCCCAGCACAGCTTTGATAATGGTACTTTTCCCGCTTCCCGACTCTCCTACGATCCCGAGAATCTCTCCCTGATCCACCTGAAAGCTGACATCCTTTACAACAGGAATCCCATTATAACAGACTGTGATATGTTCCGCGCAAAGCAAGGGTTCCATAACCTTTTCCCTCCTTTCTGATGCGGCCCGTCTCCTGTACATCTCTGCCGCTGCAGAACCGCCGCTTATTCCACATCCAGTTCCGCCGTAATCTCGTAATAATCACAGGGATGGGCCGCCATTCCTGTAACATTTGATTTTGTAACGATCCCCATATTCAGATGAGATACAAAGAACATTGCGTTGTCATCCAGAAGCTTCTGCTGAAGCTCTACCGCCAGACTGCTTCTTTCCTGAATGTCAAAAGTCTGATGAAGCTTTTCCGTAAGCTCCGTTACTTCCTCGTTCTGGTAATTTCCATAGTTTTTCGGTCCTGTTACCGTACTGGTAAAGAAATATTCCGGATCTCCTGTAGGCGCTGTTGTCAGAGAGCTTACATACACGTCAAAGTCTCCCTTCTGAGCGTAGGTCATATGATCGGAAGTGTTATTGACAGTCACATCAATGCCGATTTCTTTTAAAGTAGACTGGGCGTATTCTGCCAGTTTCGGCTGCTCCAGCCGTGTAGGATAAGTCAGCCAGTTGATGGTCAGCTTCTTTCCGTCCTTGTCTAAATAACCGTCTCCGTCTGTATCTGTCCATCCGGATTCCTCCAGAAGTTCCCTTGCCCCTTCAGGATCATAGGATACTGTTGTCACCGCTTTATTTCCATAGGAAAAACTGTCCGGAAAGGCCGCCGATGCCGGAAGACCTCTTCCCTCCATGATCACGGAACAGAAGCCTTCCTTGTCGATTCCCATCGCCACTGCTTTTCTTACATTTTCATCCTGCATGATCTCTGAATCAAAATTGAACTGTCCGAAAAAACACCTGCTTGTGGCGCAGGAATTGATCGTATAGTCGGGATTTCCGTCAAACAGCACATAATTGTCGTACTGAAGGCCGTAGGTACCCTGAACGTCTCCCGTCTGGAGAGCTGCAGTAAGGGCGCTTCCGTCAGAAAAAGATTTCACCGTAACCTTATCCACTTTAACATCTCCGCCCCAGTAATCCTCATTTTTTACAAGAGTGATCTGCGCAGGCGTTACCTCCGTTGCAATATACGGTCCGGTTCCCGCCACGTTGGCGGAGCCGCCCTCTCCCTGGATTCCATATTCCATGTCAATAATGGCTCCGTAGGGATCTCCCAGATAATTGATGAGCGCAGGACAGGGTTCGGCAGTGCAGATCGTAAGAGTCAGTCCTTCTGCTTCAATATGATCGATCTTCAGATCCGACGGCGCTCTGTCGTGTACTGCGATCAGATCATCCAGGCACTCCTTTACTGCCTGAGCGTCCATAGTCCTTCCGCTGGAGAATTTCACTCCGTCACGCAGCGTAATTTTTACAGTCGTATCGTCCACAAACTCATAGTCCGTGGCAAGCCATGGCTCCACTTCCATGTTGTCGTTGTATTTGAACAATGTTTCGCCTACTCCGTAACGTACTGCGCTCCATCCGGAATAATTGTCATGAGGGTTCAGTCCTGCGTCCCCCATTTCCTCGCTGTATCCGGTAGTGCCGTATACAAAAGTCTTTTCCTCCCCTGCAAACGCCTGAATAGGAATACATGCCGTCAGAACTGCTCCTGCAAGGATCGCCGCCATTATTTTTTTCTTCATGTTTCATTTCCGCCTTTCCGCTTTTTTATTTTTATCCCCGTTGTTTCGGGTCTATATAATCCCGCAGGGTATCTCCCAGCAGATTAAAGATCATCACCGTAATAAAAATAGCCGCTCCCGGCGCAAGAGCCATCCACGGAGATATCTGCAGCATACTTCTTCCATCGTTGATCATGCTTCCCCACTCTGCCGCCGGAGGCTGTACGCCCAGGCCCAGAAAAGAAAGGCCCGCGAGCTCCATCATCATCGTTCCGATATCCAGCACCGCCGTTACAAGAACAGGCCCCGCAATATTGGGCAGCACATGCTTTATAAGGATTCCCGGAGTACTGCACCCGGACAATCTTGCCGCCATAATATAGGGAGCGTCTTTCTGAGCCATCGTCAGTCCTCTTGCCAGACGGGCAAATTTCGGCCAGCCGATGACAGCGAGAGCGATAACGGCGTTCTGAATTCCTCCGCCCAGCACGCCCGCTACCGCAAGAGCGAATACCAGGCTTGGAAAAGCCAGAAACAGATCGGAAACTCTCATCAGCACCGTATCGGCGCCTTTTCCGAACCAGCCGCAGATCATCCCCACCAGTGTTCCCACTGCCGTCACGACCGCCACAAGTATAAGAGTGGCATAGATACTGATCGTACTTCCCGCCAGGACCCGCGAGAACATATCCCTGCCAAACCGGTCGGTCCCGAGAAGGTGGGACAGGCTTGGCGGCTGCTGCGCCAGCAGAAGATTCTGTTCATCCGGATCATATGGACAAAGGTATCCGGCAAAAGCCGCCGTCAGAAGGAGAAGCACAGTGACCGCGGAAAAAAATATCAGCTTTCCCTTTGTATGGTTCCTTTTTATTTTCTGTTTTCGTACAGTTATCTTTTCATTGGTCATAATACCCAGCTCCCGTTTCTTTTCCTCTCACCTTATTCTCAGCGGGCCAGACGCACCCGCGGGTCAAGATAGTGATAAATAATGTCTGTCACCAGGTTCACCAGCACATAGATCACTGCCATCCACGCCACATATGCCTGCACAATGGGATAGTCCCTCATGGTAATAGCGTCTACTGCCATCTTTCCCACTCCATCCCACATAAAAATCGTTTCTACAATAGTGGTTCCTCCCAGCAGGCTGCCTACAGAAAGCGCCAGAAGAGTAATGATCGTCAGCATAGACACTTTCATTACATTCCTCCATATGATCACGCTCCCCTTTACTCCTCTTGCCATAGCGCCTGCAACGTAATCTTTATTTAATTCCTCGAGAACCGTTGCCCTCACCTGCCTGGTGTATTTTGCCGCCATGGAAACCGCAAGGGTCAGTGTGGGAAGGATAAGGCTCAGCGCCAGATTTTCTGAAGTGATCACCGGAAGCCATCCCAGCTTTACGGAAAGAAAATACATCAGCACAAGAGCCGCAAAAAAATTAGGCATGGAATTTCCGATAAAACTCAGAAAGCGGATCAGATAATCCGCCCACCGGTTATGTCTGACTGCAGAAATGATTCCCAGCGGAACGGAGATCAGCATTGTCAAGGCTACCGAGGAAAGCATCAGAAAGATTGTAGCCGGAAGCTTTTCCACAAACGTGTCATACACGTCCCGGTCCGACACATAGCTGACGCCCATATCCCCGGTGATCATTCCGGCGAACCACCGTCCGTACTGTACCAGAAAAGGCTGGTCAAGCCCGTATTCTTTTTTTGCCTCGTCGATAACCTCCTGGGAAACCGACGTTCCGGCGTTTTCGTACATATAGGTAACTGCATCTCCCCCTGCCAGCCGCATCATGGCAAAGGATAAAAAAGTAATCCCGATCAGGACCGGAATTAACTGAAGCAGCCGTTTCACAATATATTTCAGCATTTCAGAATCTCCTTAGGCGGACTTTTTTCATCGTCCAAATTCTATCAGAAACAAAAATACCATACAACCCTCCGCCGGGGTTATATGGTATTCTTATTTTTCATATTTTTGCTGTTTTATAGAATAATAGAAATCTTTCGTACTTTCAAAAAACCTTCGCCGCTTTCTTTCACGATTCCCTGTGCAGTCTTTTATCCAGAAACAGGATCAGCTCCTCCACCGCATCATCAGGCGTATCTCCTTTGTGTCTGATATAACCGAAGATAACTTTATTTTCCGGCATGTCCAGAGGAATACCCCTGGAGGCTCCCTTCTGTTTTTCAGAAAGATAGCTCCCGCTTATATTGGCTGTATCCGTCTGTTTCAGCATTCTTTCCATAATATAATCGCTGTTCGTCACCACAGAGATATCCAGCCCGCTCCAGGAAAACTGCGGTTTTTCGTCAGGCTGTCCCAGATTAAAAAATTCATCCTGATAATTTTGGATAAAACGGAAATTCTTCAGCTCCTCCGGTTTTATGGAATCTCTTTTCCCGCCGGACAGACTGCTTTTGCCTCCCGGATACAGCATCAGTTCTGTCTCATGCATGGGTATAAACTCCAGTCCGTTTCTGGACAGCTCGTACAGAAAATCTTCTTTCTGCTGCTGTGGGATATATACAAATCCAACGTCATCCAGATAATCTCTTACCCTTTCCATTACTGTACGGATACCGGCCGTATAGATCTGAAAGTGATAATTCTGATTATAGTTTTCATTATAAAAATCCACAAACTGATCTGCAAACCAGGAACTGGGATTCAGCGATATCCGGATCCACTTTGTCATACCATGTTTTGCCATTCCTTCCAGGGCCTTCACTTCGTTTACGATCCTGCAGGCATGCCGGTAAAATTTCTTTCCGTCCGGCGTCAGCCGGATCCCTCTGGGAAGCCGTTCAAACAGCCGGATCCCCAATGAGTCTTCCAGAGACTTAAGAACCTTGCTCACACTGGGCTGGGTGGAATATAAAATTTTCGCCGCTTCGCTTACAGAACCTGTTTCCGCGCAGGCCATAAAATATTCAAGCTGTCTGATATCCATTTTGTTCATCCATTCCATATAAGAGTACATACTGCCGTTCTTAAAAGCGTCCGGCAGTCAATTCATTTCCCTGCGGCTAAAAAAGATCACTCCGGCTTTCGTGTACGGATCATGAACATGGGCGTCGGATTATAAAAGGCATCTTTTTCCAGATAAATCCTGCTGCTAATCCCCAGATCCACCGCAAATTCCTGCAGTTTCATGGCGCCCAGGGTCTCCAGATCCCAGGCCGGACGGCTGTAGGAACTGATAGGAAGCTGACGTTTGATCTCCTCACATTCCCGCATCATCTCATCCCCGATAGTCTGGTGCGCATGATTTTCAGGAAGAGCGGAAACGTCTGTAAAATCACTCATCCCGTAATTGGCGTCAAAATTCAAAAGCACGCCTCCTTTTTTCAGGACGCGCACCCAGTCCCTGTAGGCGCGCCGTACATGGGGCAGTGTCCAGGTCAGATTTCTGGAGATCACCACATCAAAAGTCTCGTCAGGGAAATCCACGTTTTCCGCGTCCATAACGATAAATTCACAGTCCGCGTTTTCCTCCGCCGCAAGGATCTTCGCGTTTTCGATCATATCCGGCGTAAGATCCACTCCCGTCACCCGGTGTCCTTCTTTCGCCAGAAGAACAGAGAAAAATCCCGCTCCGCAGCCCACATCCAGGATCCGGAGACGTTCCCCAGCGGGAAGCTGCGCCCGTATCTCCTTCATCCAGCGCTCCGCCATGGAGCTGTGAAGCTCCTCTCTTTTGTGAGTGAGAAAATCACTGCTCCGTTTTTCCCAGTAGTGGACGATACGTTCCTTGCGCTCGTCATAGGGATTGACCACTTTTCCGTAGGCGATCATGGGACTGTCTCCCATCACCTGAAGACTTCCCGTCTGATAAAGGATCAC
>DWXL01000258.1 GCA_019119235.1 Candidatus Blautia excrementigallinarum
CGTCCGTAGCGGATGTTTTCCATGATCGTGCCGGAGAACAGCCAGGTGTCCTGCAGCACCATACCGAACATTTCCCTGAGTTCGCTTCTGTTGAAATCCTTCACATTATGTCCGTCGATTTTGATCTCGCCACTGTTCACGTCATAGAAGCGCATCAGAAGTTTTACCATAGTGGTCTTGCCCGCGCCTGTAGGGCCTACAATGGCAATCTCCTGTCCGTCCTTCACATCCGCGGAAAAATCATGGATGATCATTTTGTCGGGATTATAACCGAAGGACACATGTTCAAACTGCACGTTTCCTTTCAGCTCCCGGATATCCGTCGGATTTTCCACAGTCTGATCCTCCTCCGGCTCTTCCAGGAACTCAAACACTCTCTCCGAAGCAGCCGCGGAGGACTGAAGCAGGTTCGTCACCTGGGCGATCTGCTGGATCGGCTGGGTAAAATTACGGATATACTGGAAAAAGGACTGTATATCTCCGACTTCGATGGTTCCCCTGATGGCGAATACCCCGCCCAGCAGGGCAACCATCACATACCCAAGATTTCCCACAAACTGCATGACAGGCATCATCATTCCGGAGAAAAACTGAGACTTCCAGGCGGATTCGTAAAGTTTCCTGTTGTCTTTCTCGAATTCCGCCACCACGTCCTGTTCCTTATTGAAAACTTTCACTACATTGTGGCCGCCGTAGTTTTCTTCGATCTGACCGTTGACTTTTCCCAGATAGCTCTGCTGGTCGCGGAAATATTTCTGGGATCTTTTCATCACGAAACTGATGATCACCATAGACACCGGCAGGATCAGAAGCGCCGCCAGCGTCATCCACACATTGATGGAAAGCATCATCACCAGCACGCCGATCAGCGTCGTCACGGAAGTGATCAACTGCGTCATGCTCTGGTTCAGACTCATCTGCAGAGTGTCCACGTCGTTCGTCACTCTGGAAAGGATCTCGCCGTGAGTCCTGCTCTCAAAATAGTTCAGCGGCATTCTGTTGATCTTCCGGGAAATATCTTTCCGCAGATTATAAGTGACGTCGTTGGAGATTCCCGTCATCACAAAGCCCTGAATAAGAGAGAACAGGGCGCTTACCAGATAGAGAGTCATAACCCCCAGAAGGATCATTCCGATCTTATGAAAATCAATTCCTCCTGTGCCGTTCACTTTCGCCACCAGTCCGTTAAAAAGCTCCGTGGTGGCTTTTCCCAGAACCTTGGGACCTACGATATTAAACACGGTTCCCGCCACCGCAAAAACAAACATCAGTATGAAACGGAACTTATATCTTCCCATATAGCGGAACAGCTTCGCCATGGCGCCTCTGAAGTCGCGGGCTTTCTCTCCCGGACCCATGCCTCTTCCGCCGTGGCCCATCCTGCCGCCGGGCATTCTTCTCTGCTCACTCATTGGCCAATTCCTCCTCTGATAACTGCGACATTGCGATCTGCCTGTAAACCTCACAGTCCTTCATCAGTTCCCTGTGAGTCCCCAGCCCCGCCATTCTGCCGTCGTCCAGCACAAGGATCTGATCCGCGTTCAGAATCGTGCTGATGCGCTGCGCTACAATGATCGTTGTAGTATCTTTTGTGTTTTCTTTCAGAGCTTCCCGCAGGGTACGGTCTGTCTTGAAATCAAGGGCGGAAAAACTGTCGTCAAAAATAAGGATCTCCGGTTTCTTTGCAATAGCCCTGGCAATGGAAAGTCTCTGCTTCTGCCCGCCGGACACATTGGTTCCGCCCTGGGCTACCGGCGCCTGATATCCTTTCGGCTTTTCTTCTATAAATTCCGCCGCCTGGGCGATCTTCGCCGCTTTTTCCACTTCGCTGTCTGAGATGTCCGTCTTCCCGTAGCGGATATTGGAATCTATGGTTCCGGAGAAAAGAACGCCCTTCTGCGGAACATATCCCAGACGGTCTCTGAGATCTTTCTGCGACATTCTGCGGACGTCCACCCCGTCTACCTTCACGCAGCCTTCCGTCACGTCGTAGAATCTGGGGATCAGATTGATCAGCGTACTCTTTCCGCTTCCGGTACTTCCGATCACCGCCAGCGTTTTTCCTTTTTCCGCCTTAAAACTGATATCTGTCAGTACATTTTCGCCCGCGTCCGGATAGGCGAAGGAAACATGATCGAATTCCACGGTCCCTTTTACATCTGATGCGGGAGTTACGGGATTCTCAGGTTCTTCCAGGCTGTTCTCTGTCTCCAGCACCTCCACGATACGAAGCGCCGCCACGTTTGCCCTGGGAAGCATAATGGACATGGCTGTGATCATCAGAAACGCCATGATGATCTGCATCGCATACTGAATGAAAGCCATCATATCTCCCACCTGCATGTTTCCGCCGTCCACCGCATAGGATCCGTTGTAAATGATCAGCACGGAAATCCCGTTCATGATCAGCATCATACAGGGCATCATAAATGTCATGCATCTGTTTACAAAGAGGTTTGTCTTCGTGAGCGTTGCATTCGCATCCTCAAAACGCTCCTCCTCATGTTTCTCCCGACTGAAAGCACGGATCACCAGAATTCCGGTAAGGATCTCCCTTGTCACCAGATTCAGCCTGTCGATAAGCGTCTGGAGCTTCGTGAATTTCGGCATGGCAATGGCAAAAAGCATACCGATCAGCACCAGGATCAGCACAACTCCCACGCCCAGGATCCAGGTCATGGAAGAATTGGTCTGCAGCACCCGAAGCACGCCTCCCAGGCCGAGGATTGGCGCGTAAAGAACAATACGGAACATCATCGCCATCATCAGCTGCACCTGCTGCACATCATTCGTGCTTCTGGTGATCAGCGACGCTGTGGAAAATTTATGATATTCATTGCTGGAAAAACCGATCACTTTGCGGTAAACGTCCGCCCTGATATCATGGCCCAGCGCAGCCGCCACCCGTGAGGAAAGGAATACCACGGAGACGGAAGCGGCCATGATCAGAAGCGCCATCAGTATCATGCGGATGCCCGCAGATATGATATAATCCATCTGAATAGCGTCAACATCTTCGCCGATGGCTTCATACTCTGCCCCCACGAAAGATACCGCCGCCTGGGTTACGATAGATTCCGGCATTTCCCCAATCTGTTCTTCCATGGCGGAAGTCATCTGATCTCTGGCTTCTTCCGGCATCTGCATGATTGCCTGAAGGGGATCTGTTCCTTCCGGAAGCCCCATAGCGGAAAGCATTCCTTCCGTCTCCTCTCCGCCTTCTGTAAGACCTGCAAGGATCAGCATAGGCTTACCGAAATCCTCATTAAGCTTCTCCCGTGTTTCTTTGTCCACATGCGGATCGAGAACATAAAGATCTCCGTCTTCCATATAAGCGGCTTCTGTGTCCGCTACCGCTTCTTCGTCCATAAACAGCCGCAGGCTGTCCATTGTGGAAACGCGGATCTTCTCCGGCACGCCGTCCTCAATTCCTTTCTGCTGGATACCGACATTGACGATCCTGGATGTATAATCCGGCAGCGACAGATCACAGTACGCCTGCAGGAACAGAAGTACAACGATCAGGATCACATAGCCTGCCGATCTTTTCAGATATTTCATTAATTTAATCACTGGTCAGATTCTCCTTTTCCTGAGATTGTGCGTCTGTGTATTCCGGAATGGAATTAATATTTCCTATAATCTGCTGCAGGAAACGCCGCAGCAGGCACTCCTCCGTGTCACTGAAGCCCCGGAGCACAAGACGGTCGTTCTCCACCACACAGGAAACCACCTTTTCCCTCATCTGCAGCCCCTTCTCCGTAAGGCAGATCCTCGTTATCCTCTGGTCCTTCTCATCCTGCCTGCGGCTGACGAATCCCGCCTTCTCCATGCGCTGGACCATCACATTCACTGTGGGCGGCTTCACGTGTAGTTCCCCGGCAATATCCTTCTGGCTCATCTCTCCTTTTTCGGACAAAAGCATCAGAAAGGGGATCTGACCCGGGTGGATCCCCAGATGCGTCATCTGACCGTAGCACTTGGACATATAGGCCTTATTGATCTCCATAAAAAGAGAAAAGAATCTGAGATTCTCAGACCATTCTGCTTTTATCATCATGTCACCTCTTCTTCTATTATCCCTGATGAATCAAACATCATGCAGGGTATGGTATCAGTCTTTTAATTAGCCGACTAATTATATATAATAAATATATGCACAAAAAATGCAAGTGTTTTTTGTGCAATTTATATTTTTTTAAGATTTATATATCTGGATTTAATGTCCAAAAATTTAGTTGAGCTAATTTTATATGACAGATCCTGTTACCTTTCCATGACAGAAAAAATGACGGCTGGTTTTCCAGCCGCCGGTTTCTTCGCCCTGCACTCTATGCCAGTATCCTGCCTGTTATTCCTCCAGGAATTCCTTTACCCGTTCGAGGCTTATTTTAAGCGTCTCTGCTATCTCGTTCTGTTTGTAGCCCTTCTTATACAGACGGAATATATTTCTGTCAGTTTCTATTCCACGCGCTTCCCCGCGTTCTTCTCCTAATTTTATTCCTCGCGCTTCACCGCGTTCCTCGCCGCGTTT
>DWXL01000259.1 GCA_019119235.1 Candidatus Blautia excrementigallinarum
GCAGACCCTGAACCAGCTTCTCACCGAGATGGACGGCTTTGACAGTTCCAAGGGCGTTGTGATCCTGGCGGCGACCAACCGCCCGGATTCTCTCGACCCGGCGCTTCTCCGTCCGGGACGTTTTGACAGAAGGATCCCTGTGGAGCTCCCGGACCTTCAGGGCCGTGAGGAGATCCTGAAAGTTCATGCGAAAAAGATCAGGATTGCCGATAATGTGCGTTTTGACGAGATCGCCAAGGCGGCTGCCGGAGCTTCCGGAGCGGAACTGGCCAATATCGTAAACGAGGCGGCGTTAAGAGCTGTGCGCGACGGAAGAAGATTTGCCACACAGGCGGACTTTGAGGAGAGCATCGAGGTTGTAATAGCAGGATACCAGAAGAAGAACAGGGTCCTTTCCAATAAGGAGAAGCTGATCGTTGCCTACCACGAGGTGGGACACGCCCTTGTGGCCGCGAAGCAGACGGAGTCGGCTCCGGTACACAAGATCACTATTATCCCGCGTACTTCCGGCGCTCTGGGTTATACCATGCAGGTGGATGAGAAAGAGCACTTCCTTATGACGAAAGAGGAACTGGAAAACAAGATTGCAACCTTTACCGGCGGCCGCGCCGCTGAGGAGCTGATCTTCCATTCCATTACCACGGGAGCCTCCAATGATATCGAACAGGCTACCAAACTTGCCCGGGCGATGATCTCCCGGTACGGTATGAGCGACGAGTTCGGCATGGTTGCCATGGAAACTGTGGGCAACCAGTATCTGGGCGGTGACTCCAGCCTGGCATGCTCTTTTGAAACCCAGACCCTTCTCGATAAGAAAGTTGTGGATCTGGTGAGAAAACAGCATGACAAGGCGTTGAATATACTGAAAGAGAATCTCGGCAAGCTTCATGAACTTGCAAAATACCTTTATGAGCATGAGACGATCACAGGAGAAGAATTTATGAAGATACTCCTTGCGCCGGCTCCCGCTCTGGAGGATGATAAGACACAGGAAGCGTAAATGAGGACTGTGGCGGTTTCGGCGAAAAACGTTGTGAACCGCCACTTTTTATGTTATGATGAGTCAGTGAAATCAGACTGAAAAGGAGGTTGGCCGGATGAGGGGAAAAGGACAGGTATCAGAACTTGACTGCCGTACCGCGGAGAGTATGGTAAACAGATATATTGACCATACTCTGAATGTAGACGAGCTGGAAGAGTTCCTGGATCATGTGGAATCATGTCCTTCCTGCTACGATGAACTGGAGACGTACTTTATCGTGCATGAGGTTACGCAGCAGCTTGACGAGCAGGAGAACGGCACAGTCCTTGATTTCAAGGACCTTCTGACCCAGGATATCCGGAGGGCCAGAAGATATATCCATAAAAAAAGGGCGATGAAATTCGGAATGGGACTTCTGATGGTCGCTTTCACAGGATCTCTTGTCGCCTTTTTTATTTTCATTATATTCCAGCTGGGAATAAATCTTTGACAGCAGCGTATGAAGGAGGACGGAAATTTGAGCGAAAAAATTTTGCTGATCGACGGACACAGCATACTGAACCGGGCGTTCTACGGGCTTCCGGATCTTACCAACACCGAGGGAAAACATACGGGAGCGGTTTACGGCTTTCTGAATATTCTGTTCCGGATCCTGGAGGAAGAGAAGCCGGATTATCTCACGGTTGCTTTCGACCTTCATGAACCCACGTTCCGCCATAAGATATACGAAGCATACAAGGGAACCCGTAAAGGCATGCCGGAGGAGCTTAGGGAACAGGTTCCGCTTATGAAAGAAATGCTGGGAGCCATGAAGGTAAAAATGGTTTCCCTAACAGGATACGAGGCGGACGATCTCCTGGGAACCCTGGCAGGAAGAAGCGAGAAACTGGGTATGGACGTAACCATACTTTCCGGCGACCGGGATCTTCTCCAGCTGGCCACCGACAAGGTGATGATCCGTCTTCCCAAAACGTCCAGAGGGAAGACCACAATAGAAGATTTTCATGCGGAACAGGTAAAAGAAAAATATCAGGTGACGCCCCGGCAGATCATTGAGCTGAAGGCTCTGATGGGCGACAGTTCGGATAACATCCCCGGGATCCCCGGCGTGGGTGAAAAAACAGCCACAAAGATGATCGTGGAATTTGGTTCTGTAGAGAACGCCTACGCTCATCTGGAGGAGGTAAAACCGAATAAAGCGAAGGAGTCCCTCCGCGCACATTACGATATGGCGTCCTTAAGCAAAACTCTGGCGACCATTGATACGGATGTCCCGCTGGAATTTTCCTATGAGGAGGCCAGACTGGGAAATCTTTATACGCCGGAGGCGTATCAGCTCTGCCGTGAACTGGAATTCAAAAATCTGCTGGGAAGATTCGACGCGTCTTCAGCGCCGGATCAGTCCGTGGAACAGAACTTTTTTGTATGCGAGGACCCGGAAGGCGCGGATATAATCTTCCGGAAGGCGGCGGAAAAGAATAAAACCGGGATCGCTCTTATCAGTGACCGGGACAATGTTTACGGTCTGGGGATCGCCCTTGCGGAAAACGATATCTATTATCTTCCCGCGGGAGGATCCGTCACCGGAACATATCTTTGCAGAAAAACAGAAGAACTGGCGCATAACACGGTAATCGTCTCCATGGATATCAAGAGTATGCTGAAGCATGTGGACATTTCCAAACCGTCGTCTGTGTTTGATCTTGGAGTTGCTGCGTATCTTCTGAATCCGCTGAAATCTGCCTATACCTACGACGATATTGCGAAGGAGTATCTGAACGGCCTTCTTCTTCCGTCCAGAGAAGAACTGATCGGAAAAGAGGAGTTCGGCCGCGCGGCAGAACACTCTCCCGAAAAAACAGGAAACCTTGCCTGTTATATGGCCTATGTTTCTCTCATGGCCGTGGAATCTCTGACAGAAGCCCTGGAAGCGACCGGAATGGGGAAAGTATATGAGGATATTGAGCTCCCCCTGGTGTTCACGCTGGACTCCATGGAAAAATGGGGGATCCGGGTAAAGGGCGATGAACTGAAGGCCTACGGAGAAAAATTAAGCGTCAGGATCCATGAGCTGGAAAAACTGATCTGGGAACAGGCGGGCGAGGAGTTCAATATTAATTCCCCGAAACAGCTTGGAACCATCCTTTTTGAAAAAATGGGGATCCCCGGCGGAAAAAAAACTAAAACGGGGTATTCCACAGCGGCCGATATTCTGGAAAAGCTGGCTCCGGAACAGCCGGTCATAAAAGATATCCTGGAATACAGGCAGCTTACAAAACTGAAATCCACTTATGCGGACGGCCTGGGCGCAGTGATCGAAACAGACGGCAGGATCCATTCCACCTTCAATCAGACGATCACGGCTACAGGAAGGATCAGCAGCACAGAACCCAATCTTCAGAATATCCCTGTGCGGATGGAACTGGGAAGACTGATTCGCAAAGTGTTTGTGCCGGAAGATGGATTTGTTTTTCTGGACGCGGACTATTCGCAGATCGAGCTGAGGGTGCTGGCCCATATGTCAGGCGACGAGAAACTGATCCAGGCTTACCGGGAGGCTCAGGATATCCACAGGCTTACCGCGGCTCAGGTATTCCATGTTCCTTTTGACCAGGTGACGCCGCTTCAGAGGAGAAACGCGAAGGCGGTAAATTTCGGCATTGTGTACGGCATCAGCTCTTTCGGCCTCAGTCAGGACCTGAGCATAACGCGGAAAGAGGCGGCCGAGTATATAGAGAAATATTTTGAAACCTATCCGAAGATCAAAACCTTCCTTGACGGAATGGTGGAGGAAGGGAAAGAGAAGGGATACGTTTCCACCATGTTTGGAAGGAGACGTCCCATACCGGAACTGAAATCCAGCAACTTCATGCAGCGGTCTTTCGGCGAGCGTGTGGCGATGAATTCGCCTATACAGGGTACCGCGGCCGATATCATAAAGATCGCCATGAACCGCGTATACAGGCGTATGGCGCAGGAAGGCCTGAAATCACGTCTTGTTCTTCAGGTGCATGACGAACTTCTCATTGAGACAAAAAAAGACGAAGTCGCCGCGGTTGCGAGGATACTGGAAGAAGAAATGAAGGGCGCGGCCCATCTGGACGTGGAACTGGATGTGGATATGCACGAAGGAGAAAGCTGGTACGAGGCAAAATAATGAAGATCATAGGACTTACCGGCGGCGTGGGCGCG
>DWXL01000039.1 GCA_019119235.1 Candidatus Blautia excrementigallinarum
ATCTATAAAATATTTTTATGGAAAATAAAAAAAATCAATTTCACATTCCCCGCGAATCGCGCTAAAATCTCCTGTGGAAAGAAAATAAGGATACAAACTGTTCGCTCATGAACATTTCTATTTTCTGAAAAGGAGGTGCATACGGCAATGACAGAAAGTTCCGAAACAGAAGAACTGCTTTTTATGATAAAAAAGATCGGTCTGAACCTGTCGGCCCGGATGGAACTGAGTCTGAAAAACAGAGATCTGACCGGCGTCCAGGTCTATTTTCTTGTCTACATATTAAGGCACCATCCCGACGGTACATATCTTACGGAGTTGTACCATGAGATCGGCGTGTCCAAGGCAACTCTGTCCGCGCTGATCAAAAAACTGAAGGGAAAAAACTATCTTTGTTTTCTGGAAGATCCGGAGGATATCCGGAAGAAAAAAATTCTCCCCTCGGAAAAGCTCCTCAATGAGAGGGAAGGTTTTCTGCAGGAAACAGAACAGATGGAAACAGAAATCTTAAGCGTGCTGGACCGGCAGGAACAGATCCAGCTTAAGAATCTGGAAGAGAAACTGATCCGTCAGTTCACTGAAATGGAGCAAAAAGAAAAAAACAGACAGGAGGTAATCTACAGTGAAAAAAGTATTGCAGCAGCTGGGAAAGTATAAGCGGGACACCTTTCTCTGTATCGGTCTTACCGCTCTGGAAGTGATCATGGAAATACTGATGCCATTTGTCACTGCCATCATTATCGACAGAGGACTGGAAGTAAGTAATCTGTCCGTCGTTTACCGCTACGGCGCGCTTATGGTCGCCATAGCTTTTCTGAGCCTCATTTTCGGCGCCCTTGCCGGAAAGAACGCGGCAAGCGCGGCGTCCGGGATGTCGGCGAATCTCCGGGAGGCAATCTACGCCAACATCCAGACATTCTCTTTTTCCAATATTGATAAATTCAGCGTACCGGGTCTTGTCACCCGTATGACTACGGATATCACCAACGTGCAGAACGCCTATATGATGATCATCCGTGTGGCGGTCCGCGCTCCGCTGAACCTGGTTTTCAGCTACGCCATGTGCCTGATCATCAGCCCGCGGTTAAGTCTTATGTTCCTGATCGCCGTAGTCTTCCTGGTAGCGGTCATCGGATCCATTATGGTGGTTACTCTCAAGATTTTCCGCCAGGTATTCCAGCGGTACGACGACCTGAACGCCAGCGTGCAGGAAAACGTCACCGCCATCCGCGTGGTCAAGGCGTTCGTGCGTGAAGATTATGAAAACAAAAAATTCTCCAAAGCGTCGAAAATGCTTTACGATCTTTCGGTGAAAGCAGAGGGCCTTCTGGCGTTCAATAACCCGGCCATGATGGTCGCAGTTTACTTCTGCATCATCTCCGTATCCTGGCTTGGAGCCCAGTTCATCGTGGGCGGTTCTCTGACCACAGGCGATCTTACCAGTCTTTTCAGCTATATCATGTCTCTTCTCATGAGCCTGATGATGCTGTCCATGGTCGTGGTCATGATCAGTATGTCCATGGCAAGTATCCGCCGTATCAGCGAAGTGCTGAACGAAAAAGCGGATCTGACGGATCCCGAAAATCCGGTGGCGGACGTTGCGGACGGAAGCATTGATTTCAATCATGTAAACTTTTCCTATAAGAAGGGAAGCGGAAAGAATGCTCTTACGGATATCGATCTTCATATTAAGAGCGGCGAGACCATCGGCGTGATCGGAGGAACCGGCTCCGGAAAAAGCAGCCTGGTCAATCTGATCTGTCGCCTCTATGACGTGGATTCCGGCTCCGTCTGTGTGGGCGGTACGGACGTCCGAAAATACGACACAGAGGTTCTTCGTAATCAGGTTTCCGTAGTTCTTCAGAAAAACACTCTGTTCTCCGGCACTATCCTGGAAAATCTCCGCTGGGGCAATCCCGACGCCACCGACGAGGAATGCGTGGAAGCATGTAGGGCGGCCTGCGCCGATGAATTTATCGACAGGATGCCCGACGGTTACCGGACCAGGATCGAACGGGGCGGCTCCAATGTATCCGGCGGACAGAAGCAGCGTCTCTGTATAGCGAGGGCCCTCCTGAAAAAACCGAAGGTCCTGATCCTGGACGACTCCACCAGCGCCGTGGATACCTCTACGGACGCCAGCATCCGGGCGGCGTTCGCAAAGAAGATCCCCGGAACCACCAAGATCATCATCGCCCAGCGTGTTTCCAGTGTGGAATCCGCGGACAGGATCCTGGTGCTGGACGACGGCCGCATCGACGCGTTCGACACACATGAGAATCTTCTGAAGACAAACGCGATTTATCAGGATATCTACAATTCACAGCTTGAAGGCAGCGGCGACTTCGACCAGCCGGCCTGAGAACGGAAAGGAGGAAAACTGATCCATGAATGAAAAAGCAAACGCAAAAAAACCGGAAGGCCGTATGAATACAGCCACCAGGCTGATTAACAGGGTAATCCGGTACATGCTTCATTATTATAAAATACCGTTTCTTATTGTACTTGCCTGTATTCTGGTCACTGCCATCGCGACCGTCGTGGGAGCCACCTTCCCCCAGAAGCTGGTGGACGATTACATCACCCCCATGCTTCAGAACGGATCCCGGGACTTCAGCGGACTGGCGTCCGATCTCGTACAGCTTGTGTGCATCATGGCGCTGGGCGTGATCACCGCCTTTTCCTACAACAGGATCATGGTCAACGTAAGCCAGGGCACCATGCGCAGGCTCAGGGACGATCTGTTCAGCAGAATGGAATCCCTGCCAATCAAATATTTTGACACTCACGCGCACGGGGATATCATGTCCGTGTACACCAATGACGTGGATACCCTCCGCCAGCTTTTAAGCCAGAGTATCCCCCAGATCATCAACTCTGTGATCACCATGGCGGCTACTCTCGTCACCATGATCATCCTGAATCCGGCGCTGACCGTTATCTCCATCCTTACCGCCGTGGTGATGCTTCTGGTAACGTCGAATTTCTCGAAACTTTCGGGAAAATATTTTATCCGCCAGCAGATCGATCTCGGCGCTGTAGACGGATTTATTGAGGAAATGCTGGACGGGCAGAAGGTTGTAAAAGTATTCTGCCACGAAGAAGCTGCGAAAAGAGATTTTCATGAAGTGAACGAAAGACTGAGAGACAGCACCAACAAGGCGAACCGATACGCCAACCTGCTGATGCCCATCAACGCCAACATCGGCTGGATCAGCTACGCGCTGGTGGCTATTGTAGGCGCGGTTCTGGGCATCAACGGTCTGGCGGGCGTGACCATCGGTACGGTAGTCACCTTCGTTGGTCTGAACAAAAGCTTTACAAACCCCATTACCCAGGTCAGCCAGCAGATCAATTTCGTCGTCAACGCCGCCGCCGGAGCCCAGAGGGTATTCGACCTCATGGATCAAACGCCGGAAGCGGACGACGGATATGTGGAACTTGTCAACGCAGTGGAGGACGAGAACGGAAACCTCACCGAATCTCCGGTGAGAACGAATCTGTGGGCCTGGAAACATCCTCACAAGGCCGAGGGAACCGTCACCTATACCAGACAGGAAGGCGGCGTTGTATTTGACGATGTGGATTTCGGCTATGACGAAAACAAGATCGTGCTCCACAACATCAGCCTTTATGCGAAACCCGGCCAGAAGATCGCTTTCGTGGGAGCCACCGGAGCGGGCAAAACCACTATCACCAACCTGATCAACCGCTTCTACGACATCGCCGACGGCAAGATCCGCTACGACGGAATCAATATCAACAAGATCAAAAAACCGGATCTGAGGCGGTCTCTGGGAATGGTTCTCCAGGACACCCATCTGTTTACCGGAACAGTTATGGATAATATCCACTACGGTAAGCTGGACGCCACCGACGAGGAATGCATCAAAGCAGCAAAACTTGCAAACGCGGACGGGTTCATCCGCCGTCTCCCGGAGGGATATGATACCATGCTTACCGGGGACGGGGCCAATTTAAGCCAGGGCCAGAGACAGCTTCTCGCCATCGCCCGCGCGGCAGTGGCCGATCCGCCGGCACTGATCCTGGATGAGGCTACCTCCTCCATTGATACCCGTACCGAAAAACTGGTGCAGGCAGGTATGGACGCCCTGATGAAAGGAAGGACCACCTTCGTCATCGCCCACCGCCTGTCCACCGTCAAAAACTCCAACTGCATCATGGTCATGGAACAGGGCCGCATCATTGAGCGCGGCACCCATGACGAGCTGATCGCAGCCAAAGGAAAATATTATCAGCTTTACACCGGAAACTTCGTGTCCGCATAAGTAAAGATATCATTCCTTTACCTGAAATACGATTGTAACCTTAAATAAATCTCCGTCCAGATAAAGCCTGAACTCTCCGCCCTGAAGCTCGGTAAGGCTCTTCGCTATGGAAAGCCCCAGACCGCTTCCCTCTGTATTTCTGGAAACATCTCCCCGGATGAACCGCTCGGTAAGCTCGTCTGCGGAGATGTTCAGAGGCTGGGCGGAGATATTTTTCAGTGAAAATGTCACCGCCGGCTTTTCTACTTTCATTTCCGCATACACTCTGGTATTCTCCATGGCGTATTTCGCCACATTCCCGAAAACATTTTCCAGAACTCTCCACAGTCTCCTGCCGTCGGCGCAGATAATGGCTTCTTCATCCTCGAAATGAACCATCAGGGTAAGATTCTTTTCCCGGAATTTTTCTTCAAATTCTCCGATCACCTGATGTACCAGCTCCACAAAGTTCAGATCCGCCATTTCCAGGGAAATATTTCCTGTGCTGGCTTTGGACGCCTCCACCACATCTTCGGTAAGATTCTTGAGCCTCTGGGCCTTCTCTTCCAGGATATCCAGATATCCGCAGATTTTGGGATCTGTGGGATGCTCTCTTTTCAAAAGATCGATATAGTTGATAATGGAGGTCAGAGGCGTCTTGATGTCATGGGACACATTGGTGATCAGCTCTGTTTTCATCCTCTCGTTTTTCACACTGTTTTCCACCGCAGCGTCGAGGCCGTCGCCAATGCGGTTGATATACTCCGCGATGGTCCGCTGCTCTCCGGTAAGCTGGTCCAGGGGGATTTTGTACTGAAGGTCCCCGTCTGTGATCTTTTTCAGCCCTTCCAGGATGTGTTCCCTTCCCCGGGCTTTCCTCAAAAGATATACCAGCCCCGCCGCGTCCGCGGCTCCCAGGACAAGGATCAGGACGGGCATTCCGCCGACGAAGATCATCCCGCATACCACGAACTGGAAGAGGCAGAATCCACCGAAGATCAGCGCCATCTTCAGACGGCTGGCAGTGTTATGGGCGAAAATCTCCATAATCTCCGTGGCCAGATCCCATATCTTCCTGCAAATTTTCACGACAATAAGGAAGAACCATCTCACAAAGCTGTTTTTCCATATGGAAGCCGCTTTGATCCTCTTTGCCAGACTGGTCCAGCCGGTGAAAAACCAGATCCCCGTCCACAGGCCCAGGATCAGAAAGACGATAAGATACCCGATCTCGTCTACTTCCAGGCTCCAAGTAAAGATATCCAGTACCAGCGTCACTCCTGCAAGCCAGATACCCACAACCAGAAGCGCCGCGATCTCCGTAAACCATCTGTCAAAAAAGTTCAGATGAACCTTTTCGTCCTCATTGGTGCGTCCCGCTCCCGCTGTGAGAAAGACCATGCAGAAACCAAAAAGAACGACCGACAAAAGACCGCCTGCCATAAGTCCGGGCAGCCATCCGGCATATTTCACGTAATTCTCCTGAGCCTGCGCAAGGAAATCCGGGATCGTCAGATTCTCTCCCACCCATACGGCGAATAGATAATCTCCTTTATCCGCACAGTAGCCTTCTGCCAGAGTCTTCCAGTCCTGAAGGCCGTTCGCCGTGGAATTGAGATTGGTATTTCCTTCCTCCGGAGTAAGGATCATATAGGAACCGGAGTCCTGATCGATCCGTTCCCACACACTGTCATAATCCGCGTCCTTCAGGTTCTTCACATTTGTGTATACCTTATCCGCGCCGTTATCCGCAAATACATAGTTCAGATTGGTACGTCCCTCTCCGCTGATTTCTTCGAGAGTTTCCTTTGCCTGTATCGCCAGAGACGCCTGATTCAAAGCCTCCGTCAAAGCCTGATAAGCGTCATGGATCCTGCCCTGCCACTGAGGTTCCTCATTCAGAATATCCAGAATGCTGTCCGCCCCCTGAGGATGAAATTTCTCTGTCACAGCGTAGTCGGAAAAATTTTTCACATCTGTATAGACGATTTCATCTTCCCTGTCGACCACACAGGCGCTGTAATAGCTGTCGCTTATCCCTGTATCATAAACAAAATCCCGGTTCCTGAGCCATTCCAGCATCTCTTCCGCCTGGTCGAACTCCGCCGCCGACCGAGCCGCTTCATAATCCTCTGTGGAGGCGTACTCCACCGCCTGATCCGCCCCGTATCCGTCAATCGTTCCGTTGACCTGTATCTCCAGTTCTCCACTGCGGATCTTATCGTTAAATTCATCGAAGTAGAGATACTCTTCTCCTCCGTCTTTCTTTGTACAGATGAGAATGTTTTCCGTATCTTCGTCCAGCCATCCGCTTTCGGCCCACTCTTCCAGGTCGCCGGCGCTGTAGGCCAGTCCGGAGGTATTTTCATGGCTTATGGGATCTCCCAGGAGCACTTCCTCAAGATCGATCACTCCCTCGCCGTCTCCCGGAAAATCCGCGTTCCGGACCGCGTGCAGTATGGTATTGGAACTTCTGAACATCTCATTCGCAAAGCTCCTGGACTCCGTATAGCTTTCGCTGTCAAAGGGATATATCTCCATGGAACCGATCCCGATCACAGTTCCCGCGCTCACTGCCGCTCCCGCCACAGACACGATCCCAAGCGCCGCCAGTATCCCTTTTGTCCATTTATTTCTGTACCACCGTTTCTTCATCATCATCTACCCCTTTCTGTCCGGTCCCTCTACAGCTTCTCCACCTTGTATCCCAGTCCCCAGACTACTTTCAGATATCTGGGTTCTCTGGGATTGATCTCGATCTTTTCCCGGATATGGCGGATATGGACCGCCACCGTGTTATCTGCGGCGAATGCTTCCTCGTTCCAGATATTTTCGTAAATCTGACTGATAGAAAAGACTCTTCCCTTATTCTTGATGAGAAACAGAAGGATGCGGTACTCGATGGGCGTAAGCTTCACCAGGTCGCCGTCCACCCGGACTTCTTTCTTATCGTCGTCCACGGAAAGGCCTCCCGTCTCGTAGACGTTCGCCCGGACAGTCCCCGCGGCGGCTCCCAGCTGCGTATATCTTCTGAGCTGGGATTTGACTCTGGCTACCAGTTCCAGAGGATTAAAGGGCTTGGTCACATAATCGTCCGCTCCCACGTTTAATCCCAGGATCTTGTCCGCGTCCTCGGACTTTGCGGAAAGGATGATGATGGGAAGAGAAAGTTCTTCCCGGATCTTCAGTGTTGCCCGTATCCCGTCGAGCTTCGGCATCATCACGTCGATCACAAGCAGATCCACATGCTGCGCTTTCAGGATCTTAAGGGCCTCCTCTCCGTCGTACGCCTTCAGAATATGATGCCCTTCCTGGGCCAGATAGATCTCAATCGCCTCCACGATCGCTTTGTCGTCGTCACAAACAAGTATTTCCGCCACGCTGCCGTACCTCCATGTTCAAAAAGTTCTGTCGTTTTGTCTTTCCTGAGATCAGGATATCAGGTGATGCTTAAAATAAACGGGGTAAATTATTAAGACTTTCTTAAAATATAAATGATCTGCATACTAATGCCGCCGCCCGGACTTTTCTCTCTCACAGCCCGCGGTCTTCAGGAATTCGCCCATGGCTCGGCTGAAATACCGGCCCTTTTTCCAGTAGAAAAACAGGTCCCGGAAGCTGTCCGCACCGTCCAGCCTGTAATAGACCACGCCGGGGTTCGCTCCTCCGTAAATGATCAGGGTGTCGCTGACAAAAGAAACGCCCAGTCCGGAGCAGGTGACATGATACGCCGTCTGCTGCTGGTCAAGCTCAAAGATCATTCTCGCTTCAAAGCCGTGAAGCCTGCACAGGTTCATGGCCCGTTTCCTTGTATCGTTATCCGGTTTCAGAAGCGCGAAGGGCTCGTCCCTGAAATATTCCAGGGGAACCGGCGGTATCTCTGACTCCGACAGCTTTCCCCTTCGGATTTCCCTGGCGGGAACCGCATACTCCTGAAGTTTCCCGTTGACCGCAAAGGCGCCGGGAACCGCAAGAAGAAGATGTTCCTTCTGATACACACAGCTGTCGAATACGGCGCTGTCCAGATCGCAGTTATCCATCATGAGATCCACGCCGCCGTTCTGCAGAAGCTCCTCCAGCCGCAAAGTGCTTTCCTCCACAAGGGAGATCTTCACCATGGGGTATTTTCTGGAAAACCTTCCCATGATCTGAGGCAGGATCCAGGAAGAAAAGAGACTGCTGCCTCCCAGCGTAAGATTGCCGGTCTTCAGTTCTCCCAGATCATTGACATAATGATAGAATTCCTGCTCCGCGGCCAGCATTTTTTCCACGGCGGCAATATATTTTTCACCGCATTCCGTAAGCTTCAGAGGCTTTGTGCTCCTGTCAAAAACAGGGTAGCCGATCCGGTCCTCCGCTCTTTTCACCGCGGCGCTGAGGGACGGCTGGGAGATAAACAGTTTCTGAGCGGCGCGGGAGAAACTTTTTTCCCGGTATACCGCGTAAACATATTCTCTGCCCTGAAACATCCTGGTATCGTCTTCCGCCATTTCCATCCTCCTCTCCTTCTTCTATAACATAATTATTATATTATCTATATTAATATATGTATTTGATTATATTATATCCTGTACGTATACTGAAGACAACAAAAAAGATTCCCGGGCCCATCGGCCGCCCGGATTTCAGGAGAAGGAGAAAGAACACAATGGATACGCATACAACCGACTACCGCCGGGAAAAAGATTCCATCGGCGTAAAAGATGTTCCGGAAGACGTTTACTACGGAGTGCAGTCTCTCCGCGCCGCGGAGAACTTTCCTATTACAGGTCTTAACATGCATCCCGAGATCATCAACAGCCTGGCTTACATAAAAAAAGCCGCGGCCATCACCAACTGCGAGATCGGAATTCTTGATAAAAAGAGAGCCACCGCCATTGTCCAGGCCTGCGACGAGATCATCGCGGGAAAATTCCATGACGATTTTATCGTGGATCCTATCCAGGGCGGCGCCGGCACCTCCCTGAACATGAACGCCAACGAAGTCATCGCCAACCGGGCCATCGAGATCCTGGGCGGCAAAAAAGGCGATTATTCTCTGGTCAATCCCAACGATCACGTAAACTGCGGCCAGTCCACCAACGACGTGATCCCCACCGCCGGAAAAATGACGTCTCTCCGGCTGCTGAAAAAGCTGAAAAAAGAGCTTCTCCGCCTGCATAAAGCCTTCTGCGACAAGGCGGCGGAATTCGACCATGTGATCAAAATGGGAAGGACCCAGATGCAGGACGCAGTTCCCATCCGTCTCGGCCAGGAATTCCAGGCTTACTCTGTAGCCGTTATGCGGGATATCAACCGTATGGATAAAGCCATGGATGAAATGCGCACTCTGAATATGGGCGGTACCGCCATCGGAACAGGCATCAACGCCGACGAGGCTTATCTGGAAAGGATCGTTCCCAACCTGGTGCAGGTTGCGGATATGGATTTTGTCCAGGCCTTCGACCTGATCGACTCTACCCAGAACCTGGATCCCTTTGTGGCCGTTTCCGGAGCTATTAAGGCTTGCGCCGTCACTCTTTCCAAGATCGCCAACGATCTCCGCCTTATGTCCTCCGGCCCCAGAGCCGGCTTCGGGGAGATCAATCTTCCCGCACGACAGAACGGATCCTCCATTATGCCCGGCAAGGTGAATCCCGTGATCCCGGAAGTAGTCAACCAGGTGGCCTTTAATATCATCGGCAACGACGTTACCATCACTATGGCCGCCGAGGCCGGACAGCTGGAACTGAACGCCTTCGAGCCCATTATCTTCTACTGCATGTTCCAGTCCATCGACACGCTGGCCTACGCTGTCCGCACTTTTGTGGACAACTGCATCACCGGCATCACCGCCAACGAAGAGCGCTGCCGCTATCTTGTGGAAAACAGCGTGGGAGTCATCACCGCCATCTGTCCCTATGTGGGATACCAGAAAGCCGCGGACATTGCCAAACAGGCAATGAAAACAGGCGAATCCGTGCGCAGCCTTATCCTGAAAGAACAGCTTTTGAACGAGGAAGAACTGGATCGTATCCTGGATCCTGTGAATATGACGGAACCCGGCATACCCGACAAAGATCTCTTACGCAAAATAACACAAAACCAGAAATAAAAACCATAAGCCTCATCCAATCCTTCGGAATCTGAACAGATATCTGTCCTGATTCCGGAGGATTTTTTTATTTGTCTTGACAAACAGGCATATACTTCCATATAATATCAGTAACCATTATTGTTATCAATAAAGAAGCTGCAAATATAAACCAGAAAAGAAGGGAGTGAGTTTATGACCGCATTGAAATACAGCCGTCAGCGAGAATCCATCAAGGAATTCCTTATGACCCGCACGGATCATCCGACCGCAGATACAGTATATGAAAATATGAAGATCTTATATCCCAATATCAGTCTTGGAACTGTTTACCGCAATCTCTCTCTCCTGTCTGATATTGGAGAAATACAGAAGCTTGAAAGCTTTGGCGGAGCCGACCGTTTCGACGGCAGGACCGACCCCCACTGTCACTTTATCTGCACCAGCTGCGGATGCGTACAGGATCTGGAAACAGGGGATCTTCAGGATATCATCCACAGAGCCGCAAAAAATTTTAGCGGAAAAATTGCAGAATGCACCGCAAGATTTTCCGGACTCTGTGAAAACTGTTTTAAAAAAGAAAAATGTTAAGATTTCCTCTTGACATTTAAAAAACTTTGTGATAGATTAAAGGCATAGCAAAACAGTAACAATTACTATTATTACTAAAAAACAAATTTAGAAAAGGAGATTATTACTATGGCAAAATGGGTATGTAGTGTATGTGGTTATGTTCATGAAGGCGATACAGCTCCGGAAGTATGTCCGATCTGCAAGGCTCCGGCTGAGAAATTCACCAAGCAGGATTCTGAGATGACATGGGCTGCCGAGCACGTTGTAGGCGTTGCAAAAGGTGTAAGCGAAGATATCCTGGCAGATCTGAGAGCAAACTTCGAGGGCGAGTGCTCTGAGGTTGGTATGTATCTTGCAATGGCAAGAGTTGCTCACAGAGAAGGATATCCGGAGATCGGCTTATACTGGGAGAAGGCAGCTTACGAAGAGGCTGAGCATGCAGCAAAATTTGCTGAACTGCTTGGCGAAGTTGTAACAGACAGCACCAAGAAGAACCTTGAGATGCGTGTAGCGGCAGAGAACGGCGCAACCGCTGGTAAATTCGATCTTGCTAAACGTGCGAAAGAAGCAAACCTTGACGCTATCCATGATACTGTTCATGAAATGGCAAGAGACGAAGCCCGTCACGGAAAAGCATTCGCAGGCCTTCTGAAGAGATACTTCGGCTAATCCGAAAATATATTGCAGGAACAGAACCGGCAGCTAATGTTCGGTTCATGTAAAACAGGATATTGGAAAAGGGACTTGAGATATCGACAGTATCGCAAGTCCCTTTTTTTACAAGAAAAAGC
>DWXL01000260.1 GCA_019119235.1 Candidatus Blautia excrementigallinarum
CAGGTGTTATCCAGCTTCCTGAAACAGTTTTATGCGGGAACGCCTTTTATTCCCAGAGAGATCATGCTCCAGACTCAGGTGGAAGATGCGGAGGTCATTGAAGAATGGCTTTCTTCCAGGCGAAAGCAGAAAGTGCATATCGTTGTGCCGCAGAAAGGTACCAAGGAGAAACTGGTAGAGCTTGCCTGGGAAAATGCGAAGATGGTTCTGGACAAGGACAGAGAGCGCATGAAAAGAGAAGAGGGAAGGACGATCGGCGCCGTGCGGGAAGTGGAGAGCTGGCTGGGACTTTCTGATATCAGCCGTATGGAAGCCTTTGATATCTCCAATATCAGTGGATTCGAGTCTGTAGGTTCCATGGTGGTTTACGAAAAAGGCAGACCGAAACGCAGCGATTACCGTAAATTCCGCATCAAATCCGTTCAGGGCCCGAATGATTACGCCAGCATGGAGGAAGTGTTGACACGGCGTTTTACCCATGAGAGCAGCGGCGAGTTCGACAGCTTTGCCAGAATGCCGGATCTCCTTCTGATGGACGGAGGAAAAGGACAGGTAAATATTGCCCTCAGCGTGCTGGAACGGCTGGGACTGCAGATTCCGGTATGCGGTATGGTAAAAGACGATCATCACCGCACCAGGGGATTATATTATAATAATACAGAGATTCCCATAGACACAGACAGCGAAGGGTTCCGCCTGATCACCAGGATCCAGGACGAGGCCCACCGTTTCGCCATAGAATACCACAGATCCCTGAGAAGCAAAGGTCAGGTGCACTCTGTCCTGGATGATATTCCGGGGATTGGTGAAAGACGGAGAAAGGCGCTTATGAGGAGATTCCGTTCTGTGGAGAAGATCCGGGACGCTTCGATGGAGGAGCTGGCGGATACCGAATCCATGAACGCGGCCAGCGCGCGGCAGGTATATGATTTCTTTCACCGGCAGCAGGAGAACAGCGCCGGAAATGTGCCGGAAGCCGGGAATGAGATACAGGAAAATAAATGAAAAAGGAGAACATATATATGAAGGGTGTATTGTTGACAAAGATGGTTCAGGAGCTGGGACTTACCAATCTGACTCCCGAGATCGATCTTACAGACGTGAGGATCATCTCCGCGGAGATCAACCGTCCCGCTCTGCAGCTTACCGGATATCTGGAACATTTCGCCAACGAGCGCGTACAGATCATCGGATATGTGGAGTATACTTACCTTATGCAGCTCAGCGATGAGAAACGTCTGATGAAATATGAACGTTTTATTTCCAGCAAGATCCCCTGTGTAATATTCAGTACCATGACGAAGCCTTCACAGGATATGCTGGATCTGGCGATTAAATATAATGTGCCGACTTTCGTGACTGAGAGGACAACATCCAACGTCATGGCGGAAACCATCCGATGGCTTGGCGTTCAGCTTGCACCCTGTATTTCCATTCACGGCGTGCTGGTAGACGTATACGGCGAGGGCGTTCTGATCACCGGCGAGAGTGGAATCGGTAAAAGCGAGGCGGCGCTGGAACTGATCAAGAGGGGACACCGTCTGGTAAGCGACGATGTTGTGGAACTCAGAAAAGTCAGCGATGTTACCCTGGTGGGATCAGCTCCGGATATTACCCGTCATTTTATTGAACTCCGCGGTATCGGTATCATTGATGTAAAAACGCTTTTCGGTGTGGAAAGTGTCAAAAATACCCAGTCTGTGGATCTTGTCATTAAGCTGGAGGAATGGGACAGAGATAAGGAATATGACCGTCTGGGACTTCACGAGGAATATACGGAATATCTGGGGAACAAGATCGTATGTCATTCTCTGCCGATCCGTCCGGGCCGTAATCTGGCGATCATCGTAGAGACCGCGGCGGTTAACCACAGACAGAAGAAGATGGGTTATAACGCGGCGGAAGAACTGTATAAGAGAGTACAGGAAAATATTGCGAAGAAACGCGATAAATAATATATAAGGAAGCAGGAAAGGCGGGAAAAGAAATGAGTAAATACTGTTTTGGCATCGATGTGGGAGGGACCAGCGTGAAATGCGGTCTGTTCCAGACTGACGGCACCCTGGCGGATAAATGGGAAATTCCCACAAGAACTGAGAACCAGGGAGAGAATATCCTTCCGGACGTGGCGGAAGCTATCCGGAATAAAATGCAGGAGCGCGGCATCGATAAAGCGGACGTTGCCGGCGTAGGTATCGGTATCCCCGGACCGATCAATACAAAAGGCGAGGCTGCATGCGCGGTGAATCTTTACTGGGGATTCAAGCCCGTGGCAAAAGAACTCAGCGAACTTACCGGCCTTCCGGCGAAGGCAGGAAATGACGCCAAC
The DNA here is from genome assembly GCA_019119235.1 of Candidatus Blautia excrementigallinarum. GTDB lineage: Bacteria > Bacillota > Clostridia > Lachnospirales > Lachnospiraceae > Blautia_A > Blautia_A excrementigallinarum. Next base: position 2,330 of record DWXL01000260.1, read on the forward strand.
GTAGCAGCTCTGGGTGAGGCGTGGAAAGGCGCCGCCGCAGGCGCGCAGAATGTGGTCATGGCTACGCTGGGAACCGGCGTCGGCGGAGGGATTATTGTTGGCGGAAAGATTGTAGCCGGTCATCATGGCGCCGGTGGAGAAATCGGACATGCCAATATCGACCATAGCGAAAACGAGAAGTGCAACTGCGGAAACAGCGGCTGTCTGGAGCAGTACGCATCCGCGACAGGCATTGTGCGCGTTGCCCGTCAAATTCTGGAATCCAGCAGTGAGACAAGCACTCTGCGCGGCATAGAGAAACTTACGGCAAAAGACGTTCTCGATGCTTTCAAGGCCGGGGATGTGCTGGCAGGAAAAATCATGGAACAGGTCGGGGATAAACTTGGCGGTGCGCTGGCATTCATAGCGGCTGTTGTAGATCCGGAGGCGATCGTGATCGGCGGCGGCGTATCCAAAGCAGGACAGCCTCTTATTGACTGTATTCAGAAGTATTACAGACAGTATGCCTTCTCATTATGTAAAGATACGCCGATGGTTATCGCCAGCCTTGGAAACGATGCAGGAATCTATGGGGCGGCGAAGATGGTTCTCTAGAGGAAGTTCAGATATTGTAAATAAAGAACAAAAAAGGATGACTGACGACAGTCATCCTTTTTAAATTTACGCTACAGGAACATCACCGCCGGTGCCGGGATCCACATAATCCCAGTCGCCGCCCCCGGAAGTGCCGCCGCCGGTGCCGGGATCCACATAGTCCCAGTCGCCGTCTCCGGAACCGTCACCGCCGGTACCATCACCGTCGGTACCAGGATCACCGGTGCCAGGATCGCCTGTACCAGGATCCTCAGTGCCGGGATCTTCGGGAGCAGGTGTTTCTCCATCCGGATTATCGGTATCAGTTGTTGTTTCCGTATCAGTAGAAGGTTCTTCGTAATAAGTATCTTCTGTATATTCCGGAATCGGTTCGGGTTCATAGAAGTGATTATCACAGTACTCATCCGGAACATCACCGATATCAAAATATTCTGTGATAACAGGGCAGCCGGCTCTCGGAAGGAGTCCGGTTTCCGCGCAGACGCTGAGTTTCTCAATGCTGGAAGGCATTGTGAATTCCTGATCTGCAAGGCCTTCGTGGATACGGTTCATCACTTTGCGCCAGAGTCCCTTGTGGAATTCCCGGGAATAGTCGTTAGGAAGCTTCTCATTGTTGTCGAAGCCAGACCATACTGCACAGGTATAATAGGGAGTATAGCCTACGAACCAGAGATCGTTGTAGTCATCCGTAGTACCTGTTTTGCCGGCTACTGTCATATTGTCAAGCTGGCAGGCCGTACCGGTTCCTTTTGTTACAACATCCTCCATAGCATTCGTGAGAAGCCATGCGGTGCTTTCTTTGATCACGGAACGTTCTGCGGAGGTTTTTTCGATCAGTACATTTCCGTCGTGATCCAGGATCTTGGTGTAATAAATCGGTTCAATATAGTTGCCGCCGTTGGCGATCGCCGCATAAGCCGCGCACAGTTCCACATTGGTAACACCATGGGTCAGACCGCCAAGAGCCATGGACAGGTTGGCGTCTGTCCATACGTTTCCGTCGGCGTCAGTGTCGGCCTCTGTACCATGGGCCAGCGTAGTGAATCCGAAGTTGTCCAGATACTGCAGTCCCACTTCGGGAGTAACCTGTTCCAGACATTTTACTGCAACTACGTTGACAGAGTTCTGAATAGCTCTCCGGATGGTAGTGGTGCCTCCATAACTCAGGGAGGCGTTCTCCACCGGTGAACCGTCAGGATAATTGTACGGTTCATCCTCAAAAGTCGTCGCCAGGGTCATGCCTTTTTCATTGAGGGCAGGAGCGTATGTGGAAACGATCTTAAAGGTGGAACCGGGCTGTCTGGTAGTGTCCGTTGCACGGTTCAGTGTCAGGCTGGCGGTCTTCTCACCACGTCCGCCGATGATTGCTTTTACATATCCGGTATGCTGGTCGATGACACTCATGGAAGACTGGGGCTGGGGAGCGAAGCTTATCCGTTCTGCCACTACGGTGCTGCCGTCGGCGAGAATAGACTGTTTATATCTGTCCACATAACTCTGTCCCTCTTCCTGGGAGTCAAAGAGAAGATCGAATTCCGGATCTTCATTCTGGAAATACAGCTGCAGCATCTCTTTGCTGTAATTGACCTGCTCGCCCTGAGGATTCTCGACAGTGAGAGCATAATCCAGAGCATACTGCACATAGTCGGGGTAGTTCTCAGGATTGGCATATTCCTCGTCAAGTATCTGCTGGATCGCCGGATCCTGCGTGGTATAAATACTCAGTCCGCCGCTGTATACCAGGTTCTGTGCCTGTGTTCTTGTATATCCCTTGATGTTCATCAGGTCGTTGATCACCTGATCGATCAGTTCGTCCTCGAAATATGAGTAGATTGTGTTGGTTGTATCAGAGATTACTGTCTGTGCAGCCTGGATCCTTGAATATACATCATCATTAATAACTTCGTCATACTGTGCCTGAGTGATATATCCCTGCTCCACCATGTGTTCCAGAACTTCCTGGCGTCTTTTGGCGTTGGCCTCTGGATGTTCGATCGGATTGTACTGGGTAGGATTCTGTGTGATACCGGCAAGTGTCGCACATTCGGACAGATTCAGTTCCCAGACGTTTTTATTGAAATACTGTCTTGCCGCAGCCTGCACGCCGTATGCGCCGGCGCCAAGGTTGATGGTATTCAGATAGTTCTCAAGAATTACATTCTTATCGTTGATCTTATCTTCCACCTGAATGGCCAGGTACTGTTCCTGGAATTTTCTGGTGAAACGCTCCAGCCAGGTGCTTTCCTGGGTCCAGTTGGTAAACACGTTATTTTTCAGAAGCTGCTGGGTAATGGTGCTGGCGCCCTCGGAAAGGTCTCCGGAGGAGATATTTCTTACAAAAGCACGGAGAATACCTCTCACATCAATACCGTTATGTTCATAAAAACGTTCATCCTCAATAGCCACTACAGCATGCTGGAGATCAACAGGGATCTGCTCAATGGAAACAGGAAGACGGTTCGCATCGGGAGCAGACAGCTTGCGGAGCTGATTTCCCTCGCCGTCATACAGGAATGTTGCGTAACCCAGAGGGGAAATATCGATCTCATCTACATCCGGGGCGTTGTCTATGATCCCGCGGAAGGCTCCGATACCCACGCAGCCCACGGTTACACACAGCGCGATCAGAGCGATAAACAGAATTCTGATAAAAGAAACATGAGCACGCTTTCCCATCATGGATGTACTGGAAATCAGAGAATTTCGTTTTCTGGAGACTGATTTTTTGCCGTAATTCATGATCTTCCTCCTTTATAATCCGTATTATTATATCAGATTAAAAATGGTAAATAAACCCTAAAATAAAAACTTCACATTTTCGACATGGAAAATTTCTGTTCTTCTCTTAGGATTCTCAGATTTTCCTTATTAAATGTACTTTAAGTATAACAGAAAAAGAAAGAATGCTGTAATTTAAGATTGCCGAAAGGAAATTGTTGCAAAAGGAATGAGCCTTGGATATAATGAGCGGGAAAGGGGACGGTATGATAAAAAGGCGAAGATCATTGCGAAAATCCGGAATCCGCCATATTACGGAGATCCCGGTGGAAGAACGCGCGCTTTATATAGAAAAAAGAAAACAGCGGACCATTGAAGCCAGAAAGCAGCAGAGAAAGACTCATGTAATGCTTGCGGCGCTGCTCTGTCTGGTCCTGGTCTGCGGAGTTTTTATATATGAAACAGATAAATGGAGACCCGCAGAGGATACAGAGATACCGGTTGCCACAGTGGTGGAACCGGCGCCGACGCCGACTCCGGTACCTACCGCCTGGGATCGTATCTGGGCAGATTCGGCCAGCTATCCGGCCAGCTTTCTGAAAGCGCTTCGAAGAAATCCGGAAATCGCGGATTTTGTGGAAGCCTGGCCGGATATGCCGGCAGAGGCGTCCGGCGGGATCCGCCTGATGGAAAAACAGCAGGAGACGCCGCTTTTTCTTCAGTGGGACAGCCGGTGGGGGTATGTGCCATACGGACATTCCAATGTGGGGATATCAGGCTGCGGCCCGACCTGCCTTTCCATGGTTCTGTTCAGTATGACGCGGGATGAAACGCTGACCCCGGATACTCTTGCTGCCAGAGCCATGGAGGACGGATATTATGTGGAGGATGAGGGCACATCCTGGCTGTTCATGCGAGATATCTGTCAGGAATACGGAATAAAAGCCGAACAGTATCCCTATATGGAAGAGCAGAGTATGTCTGCGGAACTGGAAGAGGGCAAACTGATCATCTGCGCCATGGGGCCGGGAGATTTTACCGACGACGGACATTTTATTCTGCTTACCGGTTATGCCGGCGGACAGTTTACCATCAATGATCCATTCAGCAAGGCCAACAGCAGTAAAAAATGGAGTTACGACACGCTTCAGCCGCAGATCACCCAGATCTGGGTTTACGAAAAAGAGAACACTACGGGGGAAGGATCAAATGCTGGAAAAATATAAAACTGTACTGGAAGGCGGAACAGGGGAACTGACTGAGAAAAAATCCAGATTTATCGCGACGGTGCGTCCGGTGGAATCGGAGGAGGAAGCTCTTGCCTTCATAGAAGAAATGAAGAAAAAATACTGGGACGCCAGACATAACTGTTATGTTTATTCTGTGGGCCTGAACCGGGAGTATACCAGGTGCAGCGACGACGGCGAACCTTCCGGAACAGCGGGAAGGCCTATGCTTGACGTGATACTGGGAGAGGATATTTACAATGTGGCCGTGGTGGTCACCAGATACTTCGGCGGGATTCTTCTGGGGACAGGAGGACTTGTCAGAGCCTACTCCGGCGCTGTCCAGGAAGGACTGAGAGCCAGCAGGATCATTGAAAAGAAACAGGGAACTGTCCTCAAGGTAATTACTGATTATACGGGGATCGGGAAGATCCAGTATATTGCGGGAGAAAAAAAGATTCCCATTCTGAACAGCGAGTATACAGATAAAGTGATGCTGGAGCTGCTGGTGCCGGCACAGGAAACGGATGCAGTGCAGAAAGCCATAACCGAGGGTACCAACGGCCGGGCCAGGATGGAGAAAGACAGGGAACTGTATTTTGCCGTACTGGACGGCGAGACGTTTACTTTTGATAAATAGCGATAAAAGCGGAGATTCCGGCGAAGAAAAAGAGGGGATTTTCCCCTCTTTTTTAACATTTTTCCGGTTCAGGATAATCTGTTCCGAAAGTCTCCACGGTTACAGTTTTCATTTTCTGTTCGTCCAGAGGACGGTCGTTGTAATCGGTATCTTCTTCCGCGATACGGTTTACCACGTCCATTCCTTCGATCACCTTGCCGAACGCGGCGTAGCTTCCGTCAAGATGAGGAGCCGCCTTGTGCATGATGAAGAACTGGCTGCCGCCGGAATTGGGATGCATGGCTCTTGCCATGGAAAGAACGCCGGGGGTATGAGCCAGATCGTTGGCTACGCCGTTCTGGGCAAACTCGCCTTTGATAGAGTAGCCGGGACCGCCCATACCGGTTCCGTCAGGGCATCCGCCCTGGATCATAAAACCATTGATGACGCGATGGAAGATCAGGCCGTCATAGAAGCCTTTTTTTACAAGGCTGATGAAATTGTTTACTGTATTGGGCGCGATATCCGGATACAGCTCTGCTTTGATCACATCGCCGTTTTCCATGGTTATGGTTACAACTGGATTTGCCATAGTGAGATTCTCCTTTATAAAAAGTATTGTTTTTCTCTGTGCGCTCTATTATAATATGCAAAGAACAATTCTGCAAGGAAAAAGGTGGAAAGATGGTAGTAGAGACGAGAAGCCCTGAGGAAACGTTTGCCCTGGGTGAGAAGATAGGACGGACCGCCCTGCCGGGTCAGATCTACACGCTGACCGGCGATCTCGGAGTGGGCAAAACAGTGCTGACGCAGGGGGTTGCCGCCGGACTGGGGATCCGGGAGGCGGTGAGCAGCCCCACATTTACGATCGTGCAGGTGTATGAGGAGGGCAGGCTGCCCTTTTATCATTTTGACGTATACCGGATCGGGGATATCGAGGAAATGGAAGAGATCGGTTACGACGACTATTTTTTCGGAAACGGAGTCTGCCTGATCGAATGGGCGGAGCTGATCGCGGATATCCTGCCGGAGGAACATATTTCCATAAAAATAGAAAAGGACCTGTCTCAGGGATTCGACTACCGCAGAATAACGGTAGAGGGACTGCCGGACGAAGGGGAGAGTGAAAGATTATGAAGATTTTGGGAATAGACAGTTCGGGAATCGTGGCCTCTGTGGCTGTGGTGGAGAATGATAATCTTATCGCCGAATATACGGTGAACTATAAAAAAACACACTCTCAGACTCTGCTTCCCATGCTGGACGAAATTGCGAAGATGACAGAACTTGACCTGAATGCCATCGACGCCATAGCCGTGGCGGCAGGTCCGGGATCTTTTACCGGTCTGAGGATCGGTTCGGCTACGGCCAAGGGGCTGGGCCTGGCGCTGAAGAAACCGCTGGTCGGCGTGCCTACGGTGGAAGCTCTGGCGTATAATCTTTACGATACCGCCGGACTGATCTGTCCGATCATGGACGCCAGACGCAGCCAGGTATATACAGGGATTTATCGGTTTCAGGGTCACAGGCTGGAAACTGTGGAGGGACAGATGGCGGTGCCTGCAGCGGAACTTCTGGAGAAGCTGAACGGATACGGGGAAGCGGTGACTTTTCTGGGAGACGGCGTGCCGGTGTTCCGTAATATAATAGAAGAAACGCTTACCGTACCGTTTTCTTTTGCGCCTGCCCATGTGAATAAGCAGCGCGCCGGCGCGGTGGCGGCCCTCGGGGCTGTGTATTATGCAGAGGGCAGAGCTCAGACCGCGGCAGAGCATGTTCCGGATTATCTGCGCGTATCCCAGGCGGAACGGGAACGGGCAGAACGGGAACGCGCCAAAAGAGAACAGGGCGGAAATCCTGTGCAGGATACGGCGGGAGAGAATAAATGACATTTCGGGAAATGATGGTGGACGATCTCGACCAGGTAATGGAGATCGAAGAAGACGTTTTTGCGGTACCCTGGACGAAAGAAGGATTTCTTACATGGATGATGAAAGATGCTTCCATGTTTTTCGTGGTGGAAGAGAAGGGGCGAATCCTGGGTTTCTGCAGTATGATGACGGTTATGGACGAGGGCGATATCCTGAACGTTGCTGTCCGCAGAGACAGGCAGCGGGAAGGGATCGGCTGTTTTCTTGTGGACAGTATGCTCCGTATGGCCGGGATGCAGGGGATACGGACCGTTCATCTTGAGGTGCGGGAGAGCAACACGACGGCGAGAAGACTGTATCAGCGTCTTGGATTCAGGGAGGACGGCCTCAGGAAAAATTATTATACAGAGCCGGTGGAAGCGGCTGTCCTTATGACGAAAACCGACAATGACTCAGCGTTATGCTGAAACTGTGATTTCTTATATAGAAGAGGATATTTATGCTGGATGTTTGTTTAGTGGGGACCGGGGGTATGATGCCTCTCCCGAGGAGGTGGCTGACAGCCCTGATGACCCGGTATAATGGAAGCAGTCTGCTCATTGACTGCGGAGAAGGCACTCAGGTTGCCATTAAGGAAAAAGGGTGGAGCTTTAAGCCGATCGATGTGATCTGTTTTACCCATTATCACGGGGATCATATCAGCGGCCTGCCGGGACTTCTCCTGACAATGGGAAATGCAGACAGAACAGAGCCGCTTACCCTGATCGGTCCCAAAGGCCTGGAACGGGTGGTGAATGCTCTCCGGGTGATCGCGCCGGAGCTTCCTTTCGAGATTAAGTTTATTGAGATCACAAAACCGGAGGAGACGTTCGAGGTGAACGGATATCGGCTTACAGCTTTTAAAGTGAATCATAATGTTCTCTGCTACGGTTATACGCTGGAAATCCTCCGTCAGGGCAAATTCTCCCCGGAGAGAGCCAGAGAACAGGGAATTCCCCTGAAATACTGGAATCCTCTCCAGAAAGGCCAGACGATTGAGGAGAATGGGGAGGTTTACACACCGGATATGGTCCTGGGACCGGAACGTAAAGGGATCAAACTTACTTATACAACGGACACACGGCCCACGGAATCCATTCTCCGCAATGCCCGGGGCTCGGATCTTTTTATCTGCGAGGGTATGTACGGGGAAGAAGACAAAGCGGAAAAAGCCCGGGGATATAAGCATATGACTTTTCATGAGGCGGCAATCCTTGCCCGGGACGCAGGAGTAGGCGAAATGTGGCTGACGCATTACAGTCCGTCTCTTATTCGTCCGGAAGATTATATGGACGGAGTGAGGGAAATCTTTCCTCAGTCGTATCCGGGCAAAGACGGCAAGAGTGTGGAACTGAACTTTGAGGAGGAGTAAAAGTGGAAGATACATTGATTCTTGCGATAGAGAGTTCCTGTGACGAGACAGCGGCTTCAGTAGTGAAAAACGGCAGAACCGTGCTGTCAAATGTGATTTCTTCTCAGATCGAACTCCATAAACTGTACGGAGGGGTGGTCCCGGAAATCGCCTCCCGAAAACACATCGAAAAAATTAATCAGGTGGTGGAAGCTGCCCTGGCGGAAGCAGGGGTATCCCTTGATAATCTTGACGCCATAGGCGTCACCTACGGCCCAGGCCTGGTAGGCGCTCTCCTTGTCGGCGTAGCGGAAGCCAAAGCCATCGCCTATGCGAAAAAACTTCCTCTGGTGGGAGTACATCATATCGAAGGCCATGTCTCGGCAAACTATATTGAACATCCGGATCTGGAACCGCCGTTCCTCTGCCTGATCGTTTCAGGGGGACATACGCATCTGGTGATCGTTAAGGATTACGGAGTGTTTGAAATCCTTGGCCGCACAAGAGACGACGCGGCGGGAGAGGCTTTCGACAAAGTTGCCCGCGCTATTGGCCTCGGATATCCGGGCGGCCCCAAAATTGATAAACTGTCCAGAGAAGGCAATCCGGACGCGATTGTTTTTCCCCGGGCGAAAGTGGGGGACTGTCCGTATGATTTCAGCTTCAGCGGCGTGAAGTCCGCGGTGCTGAATTATCTGAACCAGGCGCAGATGAAGGGGGAGGAAGTAAACAGGGCGGATCTTGCGGCTTCTTTCCAGAAAGCAGTGGTCAATGTGCTGGTGGAGCACGCCATGATGGCTGCCGGTGATTATAATATGAATAAAATTGCCATAGCCGGCGGCGTGGCTTCCAACGGAACACTTCGGGCGGCTATGGAAAAAGCCTGCGCGGAGCATGGATATCAGTTCTTCCGGCCATCGCCAGTCTATTGTACAGACAATGCGGCTATGATCGGCGCGGCGGCATATTACGAGTATAAAAAAGGAACACGGCACGGGTGGGATCTGAACGCGGTCCCCAATCTGAAACTTGGTGAAAGATAGAAATGAAAAAAGAAAAAAATACTGCGATCGTTCTGGCGGCAGGACAGGGAAAAAGAATGCACAGTAAAATACAGAAACAGTTTCTGGAGATCGGCGGAAAACCGGTGCTTTATTATTCGCTGCGCTGTTTTCAGGACAGCCCCCTGATCGATGATATTATACTGGTGACGGGGGAGGATGCTCTGGCTTACTGCCGTTCTGAGATCGTTGACAGATATGGCTTTACAAAAGTGTCCCGTATCGTCCAGGGCGGAAAAGAACGTTATGATTCTGTTTATGCCGGGCTTCTGGCGTGTGAAGATACAGATTATGTCCTGATCCACGACGGCGCCAGACCATTCATTACGGAGGAAATTCTGCGAAGAGGTATGGAGGGTGTAAAAGAGACAGGCGCCTGCGTGATCGGAATGCCGTCAAAGGATACGGTAAAACTCTCCGACGCAGCTGGATTTGTATCGGAGACTCCGGACCGAAAAACAGTATGGACGATCCAGACGCCGCAGATTTTTTCTTACAATCTGATCAAAAGTGTCCATGACAGCATCCGCAGAAAAGATATGTCGCAGATTACTGATGACGCAATGGTAGTAGAACAGGAGTCCGGAACAAGGATCCGGCTTGTGGAGGGATCCTATATGAATTTGAAAATAACAACGCCTGAAGACCTTGATGTGGCGGAAATTTTTCTGCAAATCTATAAGTAAAGCCTTTTTGCAGAAATTGTAAAATCTGTATTGACACTCCTTGTTTTTGATGATAGAATAACTTTTGCGCTGACAGAAAAAGCTGTAAAGCGCAGTAAATATCAGTACGGAGAGATATCGAAGTGGTCATAACGAGGCGGTCTTGAAAACCGTTTGTCCGCAAGGGCGCGTGGGTTCGAATCCCACTCTCTCCGCTCGTTTGCAGCAGATAAAAAAAGATTTGAAAAAACTTGAAAATCTGCTTGACAAACAGAATGGTGATACGATATAATAGACAACGCTTCTGAGAACACAGAAGTGAAAATTAGGGCAATTTGGAGAAGTACCCAAGCTGGCCGAAGGGGCTCCCCTGGAAAGGGAGTAGGTCGTTAATAGCGGCGCGAGGGTTCAAATCCCTCCTTCTCCGTTTTGAGTTAAAGACTCAAAAAAACTCTTGACAATGATATACGGATGTGGTATCCTAAATGAGTTGTTCGAGAGACAACAAGAACCTTGATAACTAAACAGTGAGACACATACGATTCTCGAAAATTTCTAAATTTTATTTTTGGATTCGAACGGTTAATAAACCAACAAACAGTAAAAGGGATAGGTAACCAGAGGTTATCTTGACCGGA
>DWXL01000261.1 GCA_019119235.1 Candidatus Blautia excrementigallinarum
CTTGCCAGAGCCATCTGATTCCTGTGGTATTCCTGTATGCTCTGCTTCTGGCGGAGCTGCTCTTCCGCCCTCTCCCGGGCTTCCTGAGCTCTTTTCACGTCGATCTCTTCCGGGCGCTCCACAGTGAGACAGAACAGCTTGACCCTGTTATTGATCATCTCCATGAAACCGGAGCTTACCGCAACAGTGGTCCAGTTCCCCTCTGTGTCCTCATAACGCATTTCTCCCGGAACGATAGCGGAAATCGTATTGACGTGATGGGCGAGAAAAGCCTTCTGGCCGTCCTCCACCGGGATCACCAGAGATCTGGCGCGGCCGGTGTAAAAAAGCTTGTTGCTTGCATAGATCTCCAGACCGAACGTACTGTCCATAAACGCTTCACTCCTTATTCTTCAAGGGTCTTCGCCTTTTCGATCACTTCATCTATAGTTCCCACGTTAAAGAACGCATTCTCTGGATAGTCGTCCATCTCGCCGTCGATAATGGCTTTAAATCCGCGGATCGTCTCTTTCAGAGGCACATATTTACCGGGGATTCCTGTAAAGTTCTCAGCCACATGGAAGGGCTGGGAGAGGAATCTCTGGATCTTTCTCGCGCGGTATACCGTATTCTTGTCCTCTTCGGAAAGCTCTTCCATACCCAGAATAGCGATAATATCCTGAAGTTCCTTATATTTCTGAAGGATTTCCTGCACACGGCGGGCAACCTCATAATGCTCTTCGCCCACTACGTCCGCCTCCAGGATACGTGAGGTGGATTCCAGCGGATCCACAGCGGGATAGATACCCTGCTCCACGATCTTCCTGGACAACACGGTAGTTGCGTCCAGATGGGCGAAGGTTGTCGCCGGAGCCGGGTCCGTCAGGTCGTCCGCCGGAACATAAACCGCCTGAACGGAAGTTACAGAGCCGGATTTCGTGGAGGCGATACGCTCCTGAAGCTCTCCCATCTCAGTGGCAAGCGTTGGCTGGTATCCCACCGCAGAAGGCATTCTTCCCAGAAGAGCGGATACCTCGGAGCCGGCCTGAACGAAACGGAAAATATTGTCGATAAACAGAAGTACGTCTCTGTGTTCTGTGTCGCGGAAATATTCCGCCATGGTAAGGCCCGTCTCCGCCACTCTCATTCGGGATCCCGGCGGCTCGTTCATCTGCCCGAACACCAGGGCTGTTTTTTCGAGAACGCCGGATTCTTTCATTTCTGTCCAGAGATCATTTCCCTCACGAGAACGTTCTCCTACTCCAGTGAAGATAGAATATCCGCCGTGCTCTGTGGCGATATTCTGGATCAGCTCCTGGATCAGCACTGTCTTACCTACGCCGGCGCCTCCGAAAAGACCGATCTTACCGCCCTTGGCGTAAGGAGCCAGAAGGTCGATAACCTTGATTCCGGTCTCCAGGATCTCCACTGCCGGACTCTGCTCTTCAAAGCTGGGAGGATCTCTGTGAATCACCCAGTGTTCCTCCTGATCCAGTGATTCGCCTCCGTCTACCGTCTCGCCCAGCACATTGAACAGTCTTCCAAGGGTACAGTTCCCTACCGGAACCCTGATCCCGCTTCCTGTAGCTGTCACCTCTCTGTCTCTCTGCAGGCCCTCGCTGGCGCTGAGCATGATGCAGCGCACAATACGGTTGCCCAGATGCTGGGAAACTTCCATGATACATTTCTTGCCGTTGTTTTCCACCTCAAGGGCTTCCTTGATATCCGGAAGCTCCCCGTTCTCAAAAACAACATCCACAACAGGTCCCATGACCTGTACGATCTTACCTTTATTCATCCTTGTCACTTCCTTCTCTGGGCTTTCGCGCCGCTGATAACCTCTGTGATCTCCTGTGTGATCGCCGCCTGACGGGCCCGGTTGTACTGGACGGACAACTCCGTCAGCATCTTCTGCGCGCTGTCTGTGGAAGACTGCATCGCCGTCATCCTGGCGTTGTTCTCACTGGCATAGGCTTCTACCAGACATCCGTAGATCACGCCCGTAAGATAGTTGGGAATGATCGTGTCAAGCACGGCGTCCGCGGACGGGAACATCTCGATCTCTTCCTGAAGGATATCCGCCGGTATCTGCGCCGGAGTGAAACTGGCCTTCTTAAGAGGCAGGAGCTGCATATTCACAGCTTCCATCACGGCCGCGTTCTGCATCTGTGTAAAGATAATGTGCACTTCGTCCAGCTCTCTTTCCAGAAAGGCCTTTACGATCTCGTCGCTGATCAGTCTCGCCCTGTGCATGGTCGGTTTCTGGACCGTGTAGCGGAAACTGCCGTCCATATCCGCCTGTTTCCTCGTATAATACTGCCGTCCCACCATCCCCAGCACATAAAGCTTATGGCGTCCGGGGCCCTGCATAAACTCATCCGTCATTTTGGTGATATTATGATTGTAGGCGCCTGCCATTCCCTTGTCGCCGGTAACTACAATGGTTCCGATCTTCCTCTCTTCCACAGGCACCCGATGGCGCTCGCTGAAGAAAGGATGCTGAAGATCCGGAACGTGGCGCAGGATCCTGGTGATCGCGCCCTGCATGTTATAGAAATAAGGCTCCGTATCTTCCAGGACTTTTTTCGCCTTCTTCATCTTGGACGAAGAGATCATATACATGGCATTCGTGATCTTCATAGTGTCTTTGACACTTCTTATTCTGCTCTGTATTTCTCTTGCGCTTGCCATAAAATCCTCCTGCCCTCTACCGGGACGTCTGACTCTCCTCTGACATGCGGCTGTTGAATTCATCCGCAGCCTGAAGAATCTTCTCGCCCAGCTCATCGGAGAGAACCTTCGTCTCATCGATCTCCCGGCCGATCTCCGGATATACATTGTCAAAATAGGTCAGCATATCTTTCTGATACTGCTTGATCTGTTTCTTATCCACATGGACCATTTTCTTATGAGTAGCCGTCCACAGAGTGATCACCTGCTCACGAAGCTTCAGCGGATTGCACAGAGGCTGTTTCAGAAGTTCCATCAAACAGCTTCCGTACACAAGCTGCGCTTTCGTGGCCTCGTCCAGATCGGAGCTGAACTGAGTGAAAACTTCCATCTCTCTGTACTGCGCCAGGTCGATACGGATGCTTCCTGAAGCCTTCTTCATGGCTTTGGTCTGTGCGGCTCCGCCTACACGGGATACGGAAAGTCCCACGTTGACTGCCGGACGCATACCTGCAAAGAAAAGGTCGCTTTCCAGGAAGATCTGGCCGTCTGTGATGGAGATCACGTTGGTGGGAATATAAGCGGATACGTCTCCCGCCTGTGTCTCGATAATGGGAAGGGCGGTAATGGAACCACCTCCCGCCTCCTCGCTGAGACGGCTGGATCTCTCCAGCAGTCTGGAATGGAGATAAAATACATCTCCGGGATACGCCTCACGTCCGGGAGAACGTTCCAGAAGAAGGGAAAGAGCACGGTACGCCACCGCGTGTTTAGAAAGATCGTCGTATACGATCAGCACATCCTTCCCGCCGTACATGAAATATTCCGCCAGTGCCGTCGCCGCATACGGGGCAATATACTGAAGCGGCGCGCAGTCGCTGGCTGTGGATGAAAATACCGTAGTGTAATCCATCGCGCCGTGTTTCTCCAGTGTGGCCACAACTTTCGCCACTGTGGAGGCCTTCTGTCCTATGGCAACATAAATACAGATCACGTCTTTACCCTTCTGGTTCAGGATAGCGTCCAGAGCCAGGGAAGTCTTACCCGTCTGTCTGTCGCCGATGATCAGCTCCCTCTGTCCCCGTCCAATAGGAAACATGGAGTCAATGGAAAGAATACCTGTCTCCAGAGGCACATTTACAGACTTCCTGTCAATAATACCCGGAGCGGGATACTCCACCGGACGGTATTCGCTTTCTTTGATTTCGCCTTTGCCGTCGACAGGAGCTCCAAGAGCGTTGACGATCCTGCCGATAAAGCCGTCGCCAACGGGAATACCCGCCTGTCTGCCTGTCCTGGAAACCTTCGATCCCTCACGGATCCCGGAATCACTTCCGAAAAGGATACAACCCATGCTGTTGCTGCGGATATCCTGCACCATACCCTTCAGTCCGTTGTCAAAGACGACAACCTCTCCGTACATAGCGTGATCGATTCCGTAAACAGTGGCAATTCCGTCTCCCACAGAGATGACAGTGCCAATCTCCTGGTTCCGGCTGATCTCATCATAATTCTCTATTTCTTCTTTTAAAATGGAAATAATCTCATCTGGATTGATTGCACTCAATATGTTCACCTCCGTGTCAGTCTCTGTTCCATCCTGCGGAAACGTCCCCGCAGACTCCAGTCATATTCCTGTCCGTCCGCAAGCAGGACAAAACCGCCGATCAGGCTTTTGTCTTCTGTGAGCTGAATGTCCGCTTTCTGCATGTGGAATTCTCTGCAGAGAAATTTACGGATTCCTTCCAGCTGCTCCTCCCTGGGAGGAGTGACGTACTTAAGAACAGCTTTCAGGATTCCCTTCTGCTTCCACTTAAGTTCACGATAGGCGTCAAAAATCTCTGTCAGAAGTTCCGCCTTATTGTGTCTGCACACAGTTTTCACAAAGCTCCTCATCTCAACGGGAAGAATCCTGTCGATCACGCGCTCCTTGGCGTGAAAATCCACCAGCGGATTCTCCAGTATTTCCTGAAATTCAGATGTATTCCGAAAGATCTCTTCTGTTTCTTTTACAGAGGATTCACAAACAGACAGCTCATTCAGAACTTCCGCGTAATTAATGGCTGTTGTCGTCATCAGAATCACCTGCTTTTTTTATAAACTGATCATAAAGCGCCAGATCTTTATCAGAACTTCTTTCGCTTTCCATGATTTTTGCCGCGGCTTCCATAGCAAGCCTGCCGATCTCAGACTGCATCTGCTTCATGGCGCTTTCCCGCTCATTGCGGATATCTTCGCGGGCTCCGGCCAGCATGGCCATGGTGCGCGCTTCCGCTTCCCGGACGCTCTGATCGGCTCTCGCCTTCGCCTCCTGCTTCGCCTGTTCCACGATCTGCCAGGATTCCTCTTTCGCAGACTTCAGCGCGTCCTCATAATGCTGCTTCAGTTCGTTAGCCTTATCTTCTGTCTCTTTCGCAGTCTGGAACTGCTGGTCTATCATGGCCTTTCTCTGATCCATTACCTTTATGATCGGCCCGAATAAAAATTTCTTCATCAACAGGTAAAGGATCAGCAGGTTGATGATCGTAAAGACAAGATTCAGATTAATTTGAACCATCGTCTGTACCTGCCTTTCTTAAAAATATGGAACTTCCGATCAGCCGAGCATTACCACGATCAGAAGACCTACAACGAAACCGAAGATCGCCGTACCTTCGGCAAGGGCGCATCCCAGCAGAAGGTTCTTGCTGATCTTGCTCTCCGCTTCAGGCTGTCTTGCGATAGCCTCCACTGCCTTGGATGTGGCAAGACCGATTCCGATACCTGCTCCGATACCTGTTAATGCTGCAATACCTGCTCCGATAGCGATTAAACTTGTCATGATTTTTTCCTCCTGAAAATATAATAATAAAATAAATGAAACTGATGATCCGTGATACCTGACGGAATTCCCCGTCCTCAGTCCATGGTCTCCCGCATGAACATAGACGTTAGGAATACAAAGATATACGCCTGTATGAACCCGTCAAAAAAATCAAAATACAGACTGAACGGAACCGGAAGCGCCGCCGGACATACAAATTCCACGAGGGCCATTACCACAAAGCCGCCCAGGATGTTTCCGAAAAGACGGAAACAGAGCGCCGTCGGACGGATCAGCACCTCCATGATATTCATGGGAAGCATCACCGGTATGGGATCAAGAAAACTTCTGAAAAATCCTTTCAGTCCTTTTTTGTGAATACCGGAGTATTCAATAAGAAACATGCTCATCACTGCAAGGGCAAGCGTGACGTTCAGATCCTTCGTAGGCGGTTTCACGCCGAAGATTCCGGAAACATTGGCCAGTCCTATATAGACGACAACCGTCATCATATATGGAATATAGCGTTCTCCGTCTTCTCCGAGGATCCCCCGGAAAAATCTGCGGAGAAAATCGACGCCCGCTTCCAGAAGAAGCTGCTTCTTACCCGGGTTCTCCACCTTCAGGTTCCTTACCAGAATCAGCGAAAGTACAAGAAGTACAGCCATAATGACCCAGGTAACCACCACGGATTCGAAAACCGGTATCCCGTCAAAGACAGGAATGGTAAAAACAGTCCTGCAGTTCAGCTCTTCCTTCAGTGTCTCTGTTAAACTGTTCGTTTCACTCCCTCCCCTTTCCTCAGCCTGAGATCATTGGTCAGACCGACATATTTGATTTCTTTATTTTGCTCTTCGGAGGGTAGAAAGTCAATATCACGTTTGCCTATTTTCAACAATTTTCAAGGCGTTTTTTGTGCAAAACGCCTATTATTATCTGTCATTTGGCATAATTAATGGAATCTTTAAAAGAACGTCAGAAATGTCGTTTGTTTATATAGAAATGGCACAAATCCTATGATTTATATGTTTTCAGGATTTTTGTCAAAAAAGATTTATATTCTTTCCGCACTTTCTCAGGAGATACGATCTCTGCGCCCGGTCCCAGTCCGGTCAGCCATCCAAAAAACTGGCCGCTTACCCGAATGTGCGTCTGCAGGAAAAAATGAGTGTCATCGGAACGCTGGAGCACCGCCTTTTTCCCGAAACGGTCAAGAACAACACCCACCAGTTCATTGCTGAAACGAATCTTCAGGATCGTTTCTTTGCCGTCAAACATACCAAAGGTCTCTGCTGAGAATCTTCCCATATCGAAATCCCGGAAAACAGATTCTCCGCTGCGCTTCTCCTCTTCTACAGCCACGTCCATCATCTTGTCCACACGATAGTGTTTGACAATTCCACTGGACTCATCCAGCCCCATCAGATAATAATTATCATTGTTCCAAAGCAGCTTGCCGGGGCTTACCCTGTAACGTTCTCCTCCGCGTTTCGGTTTAAGTTCTCTGGACAGAGTCCACTGATAATAACGGAAACTGATCTGCCGATTGGCAGAAATGGCATCATAGATCGTCTCTATATTCGTATAAATCTCCTCATTCAAAGTCTTGATCCCCGGCATGAGAAAAACCTGGCTCTTCAGCTTCTTCGCTTCATGAACACTGGCTAGATCCTCCAGTTTACGCACAAGAGCAGCTGATTGCTTCTCTGTAATAAACTTCGAGGACTGCACCGCATCCATGAGGAATTTAAGCTCAGGAAGTTCGAATGTACGTTCTTCCAGATAGAATCCCGCCGGTTTACCCCTGCGGCTGCCAATCTTCATTCCGAAAGTCCGCAGAGTCTCAATATCATCATATACGGTCTTGCGCTCTACGCTGATCCCGTACGCTTCCATCGTCCGAATAATATCCTTCACCGATACCGGATGTTCCCTGTCAGTCTTCTCCTGAAGAAATTTCATAAGATATAATATTTTCAGTTTCTGGTTAAAAGATCTTGGCATAATTCTACTCCCAGGCCGTTATACAAAATCCTATTTATCCGTCAGCAGCGCCACCACTCCGAAATAGAGGACGACCGCTCCCAGAAGAAGCGCCAGTCTGTCTGCCGACTGAAAATCAACATTCAAAAACATCGCACCCATGATCAGAAGTTCCACCGTCACCACGGCTCCCAGAATCATAGCCATAATACGGGAGAGTTTCTGTTTCCCTTTATTCTGGCGGCGGTTATGGGCCGCAAAATACTCAGTATCTGCCAGAACGATAATCTTGTCATCTCTGTATGCTCTCTGTGCGTTTGTCATATCTTCTTCCTCCCCTTATATCGAACGTTTATTCCGAACATCTTTTCTGAATTATTCAGATTATAGCATAGTATTTGTCCGATAAAACGGGATGAATTAAATTAATTCGAAAATTTGTTCGCCGAACATATTTTCCTATTTCTGTTTCTCGTCCGATACGACGATTTTTTCCACCTCATATCTTCCGTTGTCCACAGTCATCACCGCCATGGTGATCTCCTGATCGAACCTGCGTCTTCCGCAGCTGCCCGGATTCAGCCAGAGACGCCCGTCGATCATTTTCTCGAAATATTTATGGGTATGGCCGAACACCACCACCTGCGCGCCGCCCAGTTCCCAGGCAACGTCTTTTTTATTATGGGTCATGAAAAATTCCACGCCCTCTATGGTAAAACGGAGTGTCTTCGCCAGACCCTTGGCCCAATCTCTGTCGTTGTTTCCCCTGACCGCATAAATAGAGGCCAGCGGACGGAGCTGATCCAGAATTTCCGGTTTGTTGATATCTCCTCCGTGAAGAATACAGTCACAATCCTTCAGTATTTCCATAACTTCCGGACGGAGTAGACCGTGTGTGTCCGATATGATCCCCAGTTTCTTTGCCATTG
>DWXL01000262.1 GCA_019119235.1 Candidatus Blautia excrementigallinarum
ATCGAGAGAAACACCTTTATCAAGCTTTTTGATTTCGTGAAGCTGTTTCCTCATTACTTCCTTGGTTCCAACGCGGATCTTCCCATTGTGGGCGGTTCTATTTTAAGCCACGATCATTTCCAGGGCGGCCATTACACCTTTGCCATGGCGAAGGCGGAGATCGAGAAACCGGTAGTCATCCCCGGCTATGAGGATGTGGAGGCCGGGATCGTGAAATGGCCTCTGTCTGTGCTGCGCATCCGTCACAAAGACGAGAAACGCCTGGTGGATCTTGCCGCACATGTATTGGAGGCATGGAGAGGATACACCGACGAGGACGCCTTCATCTACGCGGAGACAGACGGGGAACCCCACAATACCATCACCCCCATCGCCAGAAAGAAGGGCGATGTATTTGAGCTGGATCTGACGCTGAGAAACAATATCACCACAGAGGAGCATCCCCTGGGTGTATATCATCCTCACGCACAGTATCATCACATCAAGAAAGAGAACATCGGACTGATCGAGGTTATGGGACTTGCCGTACTCCCGGCGAGACTGAAAGAAGAAATGGAGCTTCTGGAGGAGTACATCCTGGCGGGCAAAGACGTGGCTTCCAACGAAAAGATTGAGAAGCATGCCGCCTGGGTATCGGAATTCCTTCCCAAATACCCGGATATAAATAAAGACAACATACACGGGATCCTTGAGAAGGAGATCGGAAATGTGTTCATCCATGTGCTGGAGGACGCGGGCGTCTATAAATGCACCCCTGAAGGCAGGGAGGCGTTTATGAGATTTATCCAGACACTGTAAGATTCCCTTACGCCGCCAGGAGGGGAAGGCAAAATTTGTGACGTGCTGCGTTTTCTGTTCGTCTTGGGCATCTATTATCCACCATCCGCGAAAACTCGCCTTATGGCCCAGACAGTTCGCTCGGTGGCGGAAATCAGCCCGAGTCTCACGACGAAAGCCTCGCAAAGGTCGCTTCATTTTTGTCTTTCCTTATGACTGCGTAAGAGAATTTGTAAAAAATGCTAACGATTACCCGATAGTAACTTACGGTCATTTTGGAGATATACCTTGCAGGAATGAAAGGAATAGGCTATACTAGAAAGCGAAGCGGATGAAGGCATCTGCTTCGCTTTTTACACTGATTTTTTGAGCGGCAGACTGCTCCGCACAGCCCGGAAGTATGCTGACGCTAAATAAAACACAGAGAGGAAATAGATCATGAATCTTACAGCTGTAAAAGAAATTTATAAAGACAGAGAGAAGTTCCTGGACAAAGAGGTGTCCGTAGGCGGATGGGTGCGCAGCGTGCGCGGATCCAAAGCTTTTGGATTTATCGTGCTCCACGACGGCTCCTGCTTCGATACACTTCAGATCGTATATCATGACACCATGGAGAACTT
Source organism: Candidatus Blautia excrementigallinarum (assembly GCA_019119235.1). Classification (GTDB taxonomy): domain Bacteria; phylum Bacillota; class Clostridia; order Lachnospirales; family Lachnospiraceae; genus Blautia_A; species Blautia_A excrementigallinarum. Next base: position 1,398 of record DWXL01000262.1, read on the forward strand.
TGCCGAGATCAGCAAGCTGAACGTAGGCGCCGCCATTATTGTGACAGGTACTCTCGTCGCCACCCCGGAAGCAAAGCAGCCTTTTGAGATCCAGGCGGACGAGGTGCAGGTAGAGGGAGCTTCCGCTCCGGATTACCCGCTGCAGAAGAAGCGTCATACCATGGAGTATCTCCGTACCATGACTCATTTAAGACCGAGGACCAATACTTTCCAGGCAGTGTTCCGCGTGCGTTCCCTGTGCGCATACGCCATCCATAAATTTTTCCAGGAGAGAGGCTTTGTCTATGTGCATACGCCTCTGATCACCGGAAGCGACTGCGAGGGCGCGGGCGAGATGTTCCGTGTGACCACACTGGATCCCAAGAATCCGCCTCTGGACGAGGAGGGCAATGTAGATTACAGCCAGGATTTCTTCGGCAAGGAGACGAACCTGACGGTAAGCGGACAGCTCAACGGCGAGACATACGCCCAGGCCTTCCGCAACATCTATACCTTCGGGCCTACTTTCCGCGCGGAGAATTCCAATACCACCCGTCACGCGGCGGAGTTCTGGATGATCGAGCCGGAGTGCGCTTTCGCGGATCTGAACGACAACATGGATCTTGCGGAGGCCATGCTGAAATATATCATTCAGTATGTTCTGGAGAATGCTCCCCAGGAGATGAATTTCTTCAACTCCTTCGTGGACAAGGGACTTATGGACCGTCTGAACCATGTGCTGAATTCCGAATTCGGCCATGTGACCTATACGGAGGCGATCGAGCTTCTGGAAAAGAACAATGACAAATTCGACTATAAGGTATTCTGGGGCTGCGACCTTCAGACAGAGCATGAGCGTTATCTGACAGAGCAGATCTTCAAGAAACCTGTATTTGTCACAGACTACCCCAAAGAGATCAAGGCGTTCTACATGAAGCAGAATGACGACAACAAGACTGTCGCGGCTATGGACTGCCTGGTTCCGGGAATCGGCGAGATCATCGGAGGCAGCCAGAGAGAGGACGATTACGGCAAGTTGAAAGCCCGTATGGACGAGCTGGGACTGAGAGCCGAGGACTACCAGTTCTATCTGGATCTGCGCAAATATGGTTCCACCCGCCATTCCGGATTCGGCCTCGGATTCGAGCGCTGTGTGATGTATCTCACGGGAATGGGAAATATCCGCGACGTGATCCCCTTCCCCAGAACAGTGAATAACTGTGAATTATAAGGAGTAATAAATGGTTAGATTTATCCATCTTGCAGATGTACATTTAGGGGCGGCCCCTGACCGGGGGTGCCCCTGGAGCCATGCGAGGGAGGAGGAAATCTGGGAAACATTCCGCCGGGTCATTGCGTCCATCAGCAGAGACCCGGTGGATTTGTTATTTATAGCCGGAGATCTTTTTCACCGGCAGCCCCTCCTGAGAGAATTGAAAGAAGTGAATTATCTCTTTTCCACCATACCGGAAACCAGGGTGTTCCTGATGGCGGGGAATCATGATTATATAAAGAAGGATTCTTTTTACCGGGGATTTGCATGGGAGCCTAACGTAACCTTTTTTGAAGACGAGGCGAGGACCTGTGTGCGGATCACGGAACTGGATACCTTTGTCTACGGGATGAGCTATCACCGTCAGATGATCAGGGAGAATCTGTACGACAGATGGACGCCGGAGGAGGAAGACGGATTCCATGTGCTGCTTGCCCATGGAGGAGACGGGGAGCATATTCCCATCGACGCGAGACGGCTTGCGGCGGCAGGATTCAGTTATCTGGCACTGGGACATATCCATAAGCCTCACGCTCTTCTCAGGGGAAAAGCCGTTTATGCGGGGGCGCTGGAGCCCATCGACCGGAACGATGCGGGAAGGCACGGCTATGTGGAGGGATCCTGGGACAGGGGCAAACTCCGGCTGAAATTTATTCCTTTTGCCAGCCGCAGCTACGAGAACCTGGTGCTTTCCCTGAATGAGGAATCCACGCAGTATTCTCTGGAGGAAATGGCGAAAAACAGTATCCTGAAAAAGGGCGGACAGAATATTTACCGTCTGGTCCTTCAGGGCAGCCGTCCGCCTGAACTGGTGCTTCTTACAGAACGCCTGAAGCGGATCGGGAATATTTCGGAGGTGCTGGACGAATCTGTTCCCGCCTATGATCTGGAGGAACTTGAACGGCGGTTCAGAGGAACGCTGATCGGGGACTACATCGGACATTTCAGCGGAAGAGATCTGTCCCTGGTGGAGGAAAAAGCACTGTACCACGGACTGCAGGCTCTTCTGGAGACAGGCATAATCAATCAGTGAAATCGGTGACAGGTAGAAAATATGATCATTAAACGAATCAGTATAGAGAATTTCGGGAAGATCCGGAATAAAACTATGGAGTTCTCGCCGGGGATGAATATTCTTTACGGAGAGAATGAAAGCGGAAAAACCACCGCCCATACTTTTGTGAAAAGTATGCTGTACGGTATTCAGAGACAGAGGGGCAGAGCGGCCAGAAAAGACGCCTACACTCTGTATCTTCCGTGGGATAATCCTGCAGTGTACGGGGGAACCCTCTGGTTCGAGAGCGGCGGGAAGAATTTCCGTATCCGCAGAAATTTTTATAAAGAGAATCAGAGTGAAGAATTTCTCTGCGAAGACGACAGGGAACTTCTTGATATAGAAGCCGGAGATCTGGAAGCGGTGCTGGGCGGAGTCAGTGAGACTGTGTATGAGAATACGGTTTCCGTAGCCCAGCTGAAAAGTTCCACCGGAACGGAGCTGGTAAGAGAGGTGCAGAATTATATGGCCAGCTACCAGGGAGCCGGAGACAGCTCCGTGGATCTGGGACGCACCATGCAGCGCCTGAAAATGGAGCGGAAGGGATACCAGGTTCAGGCCGACCGGCTGCGCAGGGAAAACGAACAGGAAAAAGAAAAGATCGCTTCCAATATGGAATATATCCGCCGGGAACTGGAGGGACTGAAAGAACAGGATGCGGGGATACGGGAGTCGGAAAAGAAGCTGCATGCGGGAGATGAGGGAAGCGGAGGGCAGATATTTGAGGAACGGATATATCGATTACGCCAGAAGAGAAAAATGTGGTGTCTGACTGGCGTGCTGGCGTGGGCTGCGGCAATAGCAGGGGCAGCGGCTCTCTGGTATCTGTTTCATGGATTTTCCTGGTTCTGTCTGCTGCCTCTGTCAGCCGCTCTGGCGGTTTCTGTAGCCGCTTTTTTGGCGAACAGCCGTTTGAAAGATGAAATAGAACGATGGCAACGTCAAAAAAAGCGCTGGCAGGGAAAACAGGAGAAGCTTCAGTGGAGCAGGGAAAAACTGCGAGAATCAGAAAGAGAAAAGACTACCGCGCTGGCGAATCTTTCGGCGGAATATCAGGAGGCGGAAGATAATGCCTGCCATCCTCTTGCGGAGGAACTGGAGATAGAATCTCTGAACCTGGCAATGAGTACCATCACAAGCCTTTCTGGCAATATCCACCGCCAGGTGGGCGGCAGTCTGAGAAAAAGGACGTCGCAGATCCTCAGTGAGATCACAGGAGGGAAGTATGCGGATGTTCTTATGGACAGTGAACTGCATATGACGGTTAATACGGAGGGAAGAGTTATTCCTCTGGAACAGCTGAGCAGGGGGACGGTGGAGCAGATTTATTTCTCCCTGCGCATGGCTGCGGGAGAACTGCTCTGCGGCGGCGAGAAGTTCCCGGTGATCCTGGATGAAGTTTTCGGGATGTATGATGAGGACCGGCTGGCGGCTGTTCTTGAATGGCTGTCAAAAGAAAAACGGCAGGTGATCATCTGCAGCTGCCGGCGGAGAGAGATGGAGATCATGGAGAAACATGGTATTACATTTCAGAAAGTTATGATGTGAAAAACGGGACACAGATCTGGTCTGGCCGGATCTGTGTCCCGTTTTTTTAATATTCTTTATTCATAACGCTTCATATAATTATTCACGCAGTTCTTGATCCTGTCTACCGGATTCAGCAGGTGGCTGACAGACAGGTCATGATTCAGGGTGTCGATAATCAGAGCGATATACTTGCTCATGTCACAGTTGATATAATATTTCTTTTCCAGGAGCTCCGGAGTCTGATATACCAGGTTGGTGGTCAGAAGACCATCAAACAGTCCCTGATCGTAGGCGTCGTCAAACTTATCCAGACCGTCGGTAAAAAGTCCGAAAGTGGCGCAGATGTAGATCCTGCCGGCACCGCGTTTCTTGAGAAGGGCGGCGGTCTCGATGATCGTGTTGCCGGAGGAGATCATATCGTCGATAAGGATCATGTCCTTGCCCTCCAGCTTCGGTCCCAGGAATTCGTAGGCGGCAATGGGGTGACGACCGTTTACCACACGGGAATAATCCAGACGTTTGTAATACATACCCATATCAACGCCCAGGATATTGGCGAGATAAATAGCCCGTCCCATGCTGCCCTCGTCGGGGCTGATGATCATGAAATGCTCATTGTCAATGTGCAGGCCGTCTTCGTGATTGAGAAGAGCTTTGATAAACTGGTAGGAAGGCTGAACCGTCTCGAATCCGTGGAGCGGCGTTGCATTCTGTACCCGGGCGTCGTGGGCGTCAAAGGTAATGATATTCTCCACGCCCATGCCGGTAAGTTCCTGCAGGGCTGTGGCGCAGTCAAGAGACTCACGTCCCACACGCTTGCTCTGCCGGCTCTCGTAGAGATAGGGCATGATCACGTTTACTCTGCGGGCTTTCCCTCCGATAGCGCCGATAACACGCTTCAGATCCTGAAAATGATCGTCCGGGGACATCAGATTGGTAAAGCCGCTGATACGGTAAGTAAGGCTGTAGTTGCACACATCCACCATCAGATAGATATCATCGCCCCGGACAGATTCTGTGATGACAGATTTACCCTCGCCGGATCCAAAACGCGGCGTCTGTACGCCTACGATGTAAGAATCACGCTGATATCCCTCAAAGGCGAAGGAGTCCATTTCCCGGTGCGTCCGTTCCCTGCGCCATTTTACAAGCCAGTCGTTGACTTTGGCTCCCAGAGGCTGGCAGCTCTCCAGGGGGATCAGTCCCAGCCGTCCCACGGGAAGTGTACTCAGATCTTTGGTGCTTAACTGTGCCATTCTTTATTTTCCTCCTAAAAAAATTTTCTGAATGCGTATATCCTGTCCAACCAGCTTCAGCATCTGATAGTTGCTGGCGATCCTGGAAAAAGTTCTCTCGGAATATACCGCCGAGAAATCCTCCAGCTTCAGGTTGGTGGATATGACAGTTGATTTCCGCCGCGCAATGCGCTCATTGATGCAGAAGAAAAGTTCTGATGATACAAAACTGTTGGTAAGTTCCGTTCCGAGATCGTCTATGATAAGCAGATCACAGTCGTAAATGAAATCCTCTTCTCCCCGGCTGTCCTCATTATGTGAAAAAGTCGTCCGCGCCAGTCTGTCAAAAAGATCGTAGGCGGAGAAGTATAAAACGCAGTGTGCGGTCTTCAGAAGCTCCCGGGCAATGCAGTGGGACAAAAACGTCTTGCCCACACCGGTGCTGCCGTAGAGAAACAGGTTCTGGAACCGGGAATCAAAATTCCGGACAAAATCCTGCGCGGCGTTATACGCGTGTCTGGCCGTCTCCAGCGCAGACTGCCCCGTTGCTTCGTTCTTAATTGTATCAGAATACCAGTCAAAAGAAAAGTGTTCAAAATTCTCTTTTTCAAGAATTTCACTGAGATTGGACTGGGTATACAGAAGTTCGATCTCGGCTTTTTTGAAGCAGGAGCACTTCCGGCTTCCTATATATCCGGTGTCCTGGCACTGCGGACAGATATAATGCGGTTCCAGATAATCGGCCGGATAGCCGTTCTGTTCAAGGAGTGAGATCCTTTCGCGGGAAAGATCCGCGATCTCTTTTTTCAGTTCATCCAGTGAGCCTCCCGATCCGCCCAGGAGAGAACGGGCCCTTGCCGCGCTTAGTGAAGCCACTTCCTCGTCGATCTGCGCCAGTCTGGGAACTCTGAGGAACGCTTCCTGACGGCGTTCTTCCAGTTCTCTGCGGCTTCTGGACTGTCTCCGGCTGTATTCTCTCATGATCGTATCATACTGAAAATTCTGTAAAGCCACAGTGCGCCTCCTTTCAGTGCTTCAGCAGCCGTTTCTCATATTCGTCAAAATCGTATTCCCGCTGCTGGAAATTGTTAAAGCGGTTGGGTGCGGAAGAGACCGGTCTGGAAGATTTTTTTTCTTTCCGCTGTTTCTGGTGCTCCGCATCAAGAGCCTGTATGTCGCTGAGATCATGGACCTTTTTCTTTTTCCAGCCTTCCAGGATCTTGTCTGTGTACTGGAAGCTGGCCTGTCCCGTCTGGAGGACCGTCCTCGTGCAGGCCTCCTGTATGATCTCAAGAGAAAACCCGTATGT
>DWXL01000263.1 GCA_019119235.1 Candidatus Blautia excrementigallinarum
CAGCCCCGGACGTCCCGTTTTACGGCGTAGCTCGCATTGCATATATGCCCGCAGCGTCCTACATTATTGGGATGGAGAATATAAAGTCCCACAATTTTGTCCGAACCTGCCTCGCAGGCAATGCCGGTGAAGGTCTGCTCTTCAAAGAATCTCATGCCGGAGCTCTCATCAAGAAGTTCCGTTTGGGGGAAAGCCACCCCGTCTTCCACCACCTGATTCCAGATCAGAATGGCGTCTCTGATATCCTTTTTATCGAATTTCCGTACAAAAACTTCCATGGTTTTCGCTCCTCGTATTAACATTATTTTGACTGCCGTATCAGAGATTTCGATACGGCAGTCTGTCTTTTGTATATTCATTCATTTTTCCGGAGTAATTACAGAATTCCTCCGCTTCTCAATTACCTTGTCCGCCAGTTACAGAGCCATTTTTCAATGGTTATCTTACTGAATTTTACTGATGTACATATTCCAGCCAGTGATCATCTTACTGAACCATCATGTCTGTCGACATCTCTGCTGCTCACTGCCTTCCTGAATTCATCCATGGATCTGGCTGATAACGCCTGCCTGAAATAAAACTTCAGGGTGTCCAGATCCTTTACATCCGCCAGGTGTTCACGGATATCATCCGGAACTTCCCCCAGTCCGGCTAGAACCTCCAGAATAGCAGCAACCCGTTCCTGGGTCATACCTTCAGACAAGCCCAGCTCACGCCCCTCAGCCAACGCCTGCTTCCTGGCATCCTCTCTTTCTTCTCTGATCAGCTCTTCCAACAACATAAACTGCTCCTCCATTTCACGGCTTGCCTTTACATTCCTGACCGCGTCCTGAATCCGCTTTACAAAATAGTTCCTGAAATATAAATTAATTATACGGAAGCAGCAGATCATTTACAATAGAAAAACTACTTTTCCTTAAATGATAAAAGAATACAGGCCGCAGGGATGGAAGAGCGGTCATCACAGGCTGTCGCCGGAGCTTCATGGATTTTGCGAGCATAGTGTGGGCGGCGGATCAACTGTTTGAGCAGAGCGAGTTTTGATCCGCCGTCCACAAAAAACGGCGCAGCAAAAACATGAAAGCGAGGCCTGCCTGCGATGACCGCCTTCCGCCCGCGGCCGTTATATTTCATGCGACACGCATATTTCCCGCGCCCCTGTTGCCATCTTTTTCCGCCGGTGTTATGATATTTGAGTAAATCCGACACGAAAGGAAATGACATACATGAAACAGGAAAACTACATCAAAGGAATGACCATGATCATCCTGTCAGCCTTCTTCTTTGCCTGCATGAACGTAAGCGTCCGCCTGGCGGGAGATTTGCCGACCATGCAGAAAAGCTTCTTCCGCAACCTGGTGGCGGCGGCGTTCGCGGCGGCGATCCTGATGAAAAACCACGTATCTCCTAGGGTCAACAGCCGTTACTGGGCGCCCCTTGCCATGCGGTGCATCTTCGGGACCGTCGGCATACTCTGCAATTATTACGCCATAGACCATCTTCTGGTAGCGGACGCCTCGATCCTGAACAAACTGTCCCCCTTCTTCGCGATTATTTTCTCCTTCCTGATCCTGAAGGAAAAAATCACGCCCATACAGGCGTCCTGCGTAATGCTGGCGTTCATCGGCTGCCTCTTTGTGGTCAAACCGGGCTTCCAGAACGCGGCCCTTATCCCGGCGCTGATCGGAGTCTGCGGAGGACTGGGAGCCGGAATCGCCTATACCATGGTCCGGGTGCTGGGAACCCACGGGATCAAAGGACCGGTGATCGTATTTTATTTCTCCATGTTTTCCTGCGTGCTTCTTCTGCCATGGCTGATCTTCGATTTCGCGCCCATGACCATGAAGCAGCTGGGAACTCTTCTGATGGCGGGATTATTTGCCGCAGGCGGGCAGTTCACCATAACCACGGCGTACACCTACGCCCCCGCAGGAAAAATCTCTATTTTTGATTATTCCCAGATCATCTTTGCCACACTGCTGGGCTTTTTCCTCTTTGGAGAGATACCGGACGGATACAGCTTTATCGGCTACGGGCTGATCATAGCCGCGTCTCTGGGAATGTTTATCTATAACAGAAGAGCGGCGGAAAAGAAATAAATTTTAATCTGATTTTAATTTTCCTTCAAAGTGAAATTAAGGAACTACTGTTAAAGTAGGTACTGTAAACAGAAAGAAACAACTTTAAATACATTGCTTTGGAGGAAAAAAAGGTGGATATTATGGAACAGCTGGAAAAAGTTGAAAAATTAAGAGAAAGAGCAGACGTCTCCTATGAGGAGGCGAAAGAGGCCCTGGAGGCCTGCGACTGGGATCTTCTGGACGCCATGGTATGGCTGGAAAAAAGAGGGAAAGTAAAAGGCCCGACAAAAGAGAGCTTTACCACCAGTTACGAGGAACAGGATCAGTATGTCTCTGTAAAAGACAAGGTGCAGGAACAGGAAGAGAGCGGAAGCGACAGCTTTTTTAAGAAACTGGGGCATTTCTGCAAGATCCTCTTTCAGAAAAGTCTGGATAACTCTTTCTATGTTAATCGAAGGGAAGAGGAAATCTTCCATGTGCCTGTGTGGGCGCTGGTGCTCCTCCTTCTTTTCTTCTGGAAGATCCTGATCCCGGTTATGATCGTGGCGCTGTTTTTCGAGTGCCGGTATTCCTTTAAGGGAAAAGACAACCTGGACGGCGTGAATAAAGCCATGGACAAGGCCGGAAATCTGGCCGACAAGGTGAAAGACGAGTATGAGAAACTGTAAAATATGCAGACGCCTCCCGGCGCGGAACTGTGCCGGGGATGCGCTGCAGAATCATAAGGAGTGGGAAAATATATGGCGGCACACATTCTGATCATAGAAGATGAAGAGAAACTGGCAAGATTCGTGGAGCTGGAACTGGTTCATGAAGGTTATCAGGTCAGCCGAAGCGGGAACGGCCGGGAGGGCCTCCGGATGGCGGAGGAGAACAGCTATGATCTGCTCCTTC
>DWXL01000040.1 GCA_019119235.1 Candidatus Blautia excrementigallinarum
GGCAAGAAAAACTGATGTAAAACTGAATATATGTAAAAAGAATTTAATATCACAGAGATATTAAAAATAAAAAATTCATTTTTAAGGAGGAACAAAGAATGAAAAAACAGATTATCGGAACATTACTGGCAGTATCCATGGTCGCATCCCTTGGAGCAGTAAACGTGGCTGCAGAGGAAAACTCTGACATTACCATCGGATTTTCATCCAAAGATAATTCCGATATGTTCGTAGCCGCTATCGTAGACGCCGCAGAGGCGAGAGCAGAGGAACTGGGCGTAGAGCTGCTTGTAAACGACGCCGGCGGCGACGTAAACAAACAGATCAGCGACTGCGAGACACTTCTTGCATCCGGCGTAGACGCGCTGATCGTTATTCCGCAGAGTGTGGAAGGAAGCGCGCCTGTAGTTTCCATGGCAAATGACGCAGGTATCCCCATCGTTGTTGACAACGGCGATATCGCGGACACCAACTTCACAGCGTTTGTAGGCTGCACGGATCAGGAATCCGGAGAACTTCTGGGAACATGGTTCATTGAGAAATCCGGCCTGAAAGAAGGCGACAAAGTGGCTATTATCGAAGGCCCCATGGGACAGTCCGGACAGGTTGGACGTATGGCCGGCTTCGAGGAAGTAGGCGTTCTTGACTATTTCGATGTTGTTGCAGTGCAGACAGCTAACTGGAAGAGAGACGAGGCTATGGCTCTTGCAGAGGACTGGATCACAACTTACGGCGACGAGCTGAAAGGAATCATCTGCGAGAACGACGATATGGGTATGGGAGCTCTTTCCGCAGCACAGGCTGCAGGACGTGACGACATTATCATCGGCGGCGTTGACGGACTTGAAGACGCAGTTCAGGCAGTGGCAGACGGAACCTACGGATGCAGTATTCTTCAGGATTCCCAGGGCCAGGGTTCTGTTGGTGTAGACGTAGCTCTGCAGATCATCAACGGCGAAGACTATGAAAAAGATACAAGAATCCCGTTCCATACCATCGATGCCGACAACGTAGAAGCTTATCTGGAAGGCGGCCTGGAGGCAATCTCCGGTGACGACGCGGCAGCAGAAGAAGATGCGGCAGCTGAGGAAGACGCAGCGGCAGAAGACGACGCAGCAGCAGAAGATGACGCAGCGGCAGAAGACGACGCGGCAGCAGAAGATGACGCAGCAGCTGAGGAAGAATAAGATTCAGCAGCAGATTTATAATAAGAACGGTATGACATGAGCAAGGCGCCGCGGGCAAAGAAACAGGAGGAAAGGGACTTTGCTGCGGCGCCTTTCCGGCCTTATGAAGACCGGAAACTGTGAGACAGCACAGAGAAAGGGACGATATTATGCTTAGAAATATACCGAAAATCCTTCCCCCGGATCTGGTGAAAGCCATGATGGAAATGGGGCATTCGGATATGATGATCATTTCGGACGCCGGATTCCCGGGAGCAGCACACGCAAAAAGACTGATCCGTATGGACGGGGTTATGATCCCGGAGCTTCTGGAGGCAGTTCTTAAGATGTTCCCGCTGGACAATTTTGTTGATAATCCCGTGCGTCTGATGAGAAATCTTCCCACAGAGCCGGTTCCGGAGATCTGGGATACCTACAGAGAGCTTCTGAAGAAATATGACAAAGACGACGCTTTCCATGATTTTGATTTTATCGACCGGCTTCCCTTCTATGAAGAAGCGGAGAAGGCTTATGTGATCGTGCAGACCGGCGATGAATCCCGTTACGGCAATATCATTCTCCAGAAAGGAATATGCTGAGACGTTATGAATTATCAGGATGAAAAGAAATATATCGGACACAGAGACCAGCTTATGAAGGTAAAGCGGATCAGGATGCAGGAGGGGAAAGCGGACGGCGTTGAGATGATCGATGTACAGAACCGCTCCGGGATGCATTTTGACGTGAATGTAAGCCGGGGAATGGATATTCCCTATCTGGATTTCTGCGGAGAAAACGTCGGATTTATTTCTCCCTGCGGCGTAGTGGCTCCGGAGTATTTTGACGATAAAGAGCTGGGATTTCTGAAAAGCTTCACAGCCGGTTTTCTTACCACCTGCGGCCTGAAAGTGGCGGGAGCGCCCTGTGAGTATGAGGGGACTTCCTATGGCCTTCACGGGAATCTTTCGCATACTCCGGCGGAAGACGTAAGCTGCGGGATCGAGGAGGACGGCGGCGCGCCCTGCGCGGTAATCCGCGGAACAGTGCGGGACGCTGTGATCTTCGGAGATAAGATGTCTCTGGAGAGAGAGATAAGATGCAATTATAAAGAGAGAAAATTCACTCTCCGCGATAAAGTGACTAATGAGGGATACAAAAAAGTCCGTCAGATGATCCTTTATCACTGCAACATCGGCTATCCGGTTCTTTCTCCGGAAAGCGAGATCTATATTCCTTCCCTGGAAGTCAGGGCCCGCAACGGCCATGCCCTGGAAGGCATTGACAGCTGGATGAAACTTCAGGAAGCGGATCCGGATTATGAGGAGATGTGTTATTACCACAAGCTGAAACCGGATGCTGACAATCATTCCACGGTGGCTGTCTATAATCCGCAGCTGGATCTGGGGATCGCGATAGAGGTGGATCTTGGCACTCTGGATCATTTTGTCCAGTGGAAGATGATGGGAGCGGGAGATTACGTAATGGGTCTTGAACCCGGCAATTCTACGATCGACGGGATTGAAGACGCTGTGGAGAACGGCTCCATGAAATATCTGGAACCGGGAGAAAGCAGGGAATACCGGCTCGCCTTCCATATACTGAAGAGCAGGGAAGAATTTGAGCAGATAAAAGAGAAACAGTAAACAGGAGGTCTTGAGACATGACAGAAAAAGAGTTAATCATTAAAGCCGGCGAGGAACTGGACGCGAAACTTGCAGAGGCGAAGAAAACAGGAAATCTTGTAGTAAAAAACGCGACAGACGACGAGAGCGTGATCCGCGCCACGTTTGAAAAAGGCGAGGGAATCTTCCGTCTGTTCCCGGCGTTCGTTCCCAGAAGATTCGGAAAAGCCGGACACAGACTGAAACTGCATCCGGACGATTATTTTGCGTTTGGTATGGCGAGAGGTTCCATCACAGAGCGCTGGTTTGCTTCTACGATCGCCGCGCAGAACGGAGAAACGGCAAAAGCCGACGAAGGTATGGCTTATGTCTGCGTGGATTATGACAGCGATGAGAAATTCTCTCTGAGAGACGCGGTAAAGGTTCTCGGCGCGGAGCTGGTTGGAAAAGAACTGATGGAGAAATACAACGGATGGCCCATGTATTCCAAATTCTTTGACAATGAGAATCCGCTGTTCCATCATCTGCATCTGACGTTTGAGGATGCGGCAAGAGTGGGCAAGCTGGGAAAACCGGAAAACTATTATTTCCCGAAACAGCTTAACAACTACTTCGGCGAGGCGAATTATACATATTTCGGTTTTGATCCGGATGTGGATCCTGAAGAGATCAAAGAAAGAATCTGCCATTTCGCGGACGATGATACAAGGATCACCGAGCTTTCCAGAGCTTACAGAGTAGAGCTGGGCACAGGCTGGTATACACCGGCAGGCGTTATCCATGCACCGGCGTCTGTTCTGACCTATGAGCCGCAGTGGAATTCTGACGTAAACTCCGTATATGAGAACATCGTATCCGGCGAGGTTTATCCTCCGGAGATGCTGGACGAGGAACTTCCGGAAGACAGGAAGGACGTGGAAGACGTATTCAAACTTCTTGACTGGGAGAAGAATGTGGATCCGCATTATAAGAAACACTACTTCCGTAAACCCATCGTAGAGACCGAGACAGACCAGTATGTACAGAAGTGGATCACCTACGCGAATCCGTACATCGCCGCAAAAGAGCTGACCGTTTATCCGGGACAGACTGTAACCATTAAAGACGGCGCGGCTTATGGCTGTATCTTTGTTCAGGGCCATGGAAAATTCGGCGTATACGCGGCGGAAGCTCCCACCCTGCTTCATTTCGGACAGCAGAGCACAGATGAATTCTTCGTATCCGAGAAGGCTGCTACAGACGGAGTTACCATTACCAACATCAGCCCCGTAGAGCCCCTTGTGGTACTGAAACATTTCGGACCCAACTGCCCTGGCGTTCCCCAGGAAGTTGCTGAATAATCAGTTCTGAGCCTCCGAAGGGGCGGGCTTTGATACAGGAGGTCCGGGATACTCCTCCTTTTTACCGGTATCCCGGACCGATTGTTTCTTTATTATTTCATAAAAAAGCGGTATAATGGACCATATAGGAACATGTAGCGTATATGAAATAAAAAGCTTAGTGAAAAGGAGTAGAACATGAAGTATTTATTGGGAATTGATAACGGAGGAACTTTCTCCAAAGCGGCTATTTTTGATGTGGACGGAAATCAGATTTCAGTGGCGAGCGTGCCTACAGTTACGCTTACGCCGAAGCCGGGATATACGGAAAAGGATCTGAACGAGCTGTGGGAAGTAAACGCACAGGCCGTAAGAAACGCGATTGAAAAAAGCGGCATCGATCCGAAAGACATTGCCGGCGTATCCTTCTCCGGAGCAGGAAAAGGCCTTTACATGATCGGATATGACGGAAAGCCTTCCTACAACGGAATCATGTCCACAGATACCAGAGCCTGGGCGCAGGTAGAGCAGTGGTATAAAGACGGGACAAACAAAAAAGTCTATGAGAAGACCTTCCAGGAGATCCTGGCCGTACAGCCGGTAAGCCTGCTGGCATGGTTCCGGGATAATCAGCCGGAGGTCCTGAAGAATACAAAATATATTTTTGCCGTAAAGGATTACATCCGTTATATGCTCACCGGAGAAGCCTACAGCGAATATACCGACTGTTCCGGCGGAAACCTGGTAAACATGGTGACGAAACAGCATGATAAGGAACTGATGGCTCTTTACGGACTGGAAGATTGCTATGAAAAACTTCCTCCGCTGAAATATTCTGCGGAAATCTGCGGCCATGTGACAAAAGAAGCAAGTGAAAAGACTCTGCTTCCCGAGGGAACTCCTGTGGCTGCGGGAATGTTTGACGTAAATGCCTGCGGTATTGCGTCCGGTCTGTCCGACGAGGATCAGATGTGTATGATCGCCGGAACGTGGAGTATCAATGAATTTATCAGAAAGACGCCGGTTACCAACGGTACGGTGGCTCTGAATTCCATGTTCTGTATGCCGGGATATTTCCTGATCGAAGAAAGCAGCCCCACATCGGCAGGAAATATGGAGTGGTTTATCCGTAATCTGATGAATTACGAAAAGGAAGAAGCCAGGAAAAATGGCGGCTCCGTATATGATATTACAAACGAATGGGTGGCATCTATTGAGCCACAGGACAGTAATGTGATCTTTCTGCCGTTTTTGAACGGATCTAATGAAGATGCTCTCGCGAAGGGAACCTTCGTGGGTCTGACGGCTTATCACAATAAAAAACATATGCTTCGCGCAGTATATGAGGGCATCGTATTTTCGCATGTCACTCATGTAAAGAAACTGCTCAGAAACAGAGAAGTACCCAGGAGCATCCGGCTTTCCGGAGGCGCGGCAAACTCAGACGTATGGGTACAGATCTTTGCAGACGCCCTTCAGATCCCTGTGGATGTGGTAGGCGATAAAGAGCTGGGCGCTCAGGGCGCCGCTATGGCGGCCGGAATCGCAGCCGGAATCTACAAAGACTATCAGGAGGCCATAAGCAGGACCGTACATATCACCAAGACCATAAATCCCCGTCCGGAATATAAGGAGATTTATGAGGAAAAATACGCGACCTACCGCGCGGTGATCGACGGACTGAGCAAAGCGTGGGAGCATTTTAAGAATTAAGCTCTGCAGCAGATAAAAGCGAAAGACAGAGCCGTTTCAGACGACGTCTGAAATATTGTGAAAAGATCAGTATTGTCCATTTTATGCAAATATTCCAAAAATAATTAAGAAAAAGAGGGAAAAATCATGTTTAAAATGGCAATCTTAGGCGCTGGAGCTATCGCACACAAAATGTCAAACACCATTTCTCAGATGGATAATGTAGAACCTTATATTATCGCTGACGTAAATATAGAGAAAGCAAAAGAGGTAGGAGAAAAATACGGATATACGAAGATCTGCGGTTCTGTGGACGATATTCTTGCAGACGACCAGGTAGATCTTGTCTATATCGCTCTTCCGCATTCTCTTCATTACAAATTTACAAAAATGTGCCTGGAAGGCGGCAAGAACGTTCTCTGCGAGAAATCCTTCACCGTAAGCGCTTCCCAGGCAAAAGAGATCCTTGCCCTTGCCGAAGAGAAAAAACTGCTTCTGCAGGAGGCGATCTGGACAAGATATATGCCTTCCAGAAAAATCATCGACGATATTATCGCCAGCGGTGTGATCGGAGAGGTTACTTCTCTTACCGCCAATTTGGGATATGAGTTAAGCGCGGTTCCCAGGATCTGGGATGTGAATTTCGCCGGCGGCGCTCTTCTGGACTGCGGCGTTTATCTGGTTCATTTCGCACGGATGATCTTCGGCGACAACATTACAGATATCAAGACTTCCGCTGTATTTAAGAATGGCGTGGACATGTGCGACAACATCACAATGATCTTTGACGACAGCAAAATGGCAACTATGCAGACGAACGTATACGCCGCGCAGAACCGTTCCGCGGCGATCTTCGGAACCAAAGGCTACATTGAGATTACCAATATCAACAATCCGGAAAAGATCGCGGTCTTTAACGATCAGTATGAAGAAATTGCTTCCTATCTTCCGCCTCAGCAGATCACAGGATATGAATATGAAGTCCTCGCCTGCATGAGAGCTATCCAGAACGGCGAGATCGAGTGCCCGGAAGCTCCTCATTCTGAGACGATTAAAGTTATGGAGATCATGGACGGCATCCGTCAGTCCTGGGGATATGAGATTCCGCTGATCTCCTGATAACCGGATATAAAAAACATTGCAGGAGAACAATATGAGAGCATATACTCTGGGTTTATATGAAAAGGCAATGCCTTCCGATCTGACATGGAAGGAAAAACTGGAGACGGCGAAAGCGGCCGGTTATGACTTCGTGGAGATCAGTATTGACGAGACGGACGCGAAGCTCGCCCGTCTGGAGTGGACGAAAGAGGAAAGACTGGATCTGGTAAAGACCATGTATGAGGTCGGAATCCCCATCCGCACCATGTGCCTCAGCGGACACCGGAAATATCCCATAGGCAGCGGCAATCCCGAAACCTGTGCCAGAGGCATGGAGATTATGGAAAAAGCGATCCAGCTGGCGGACGATCTGGGAATCCGGATCATCCAGCTTGCCGGATATGACGTCTATTATGAAGAATCCACGCCGGAAACAGTAGAGCGTTTCGGGGAAAATCTGGCAAAATGCGAAAGGATGGCTGCGAAGAAGGGAATCATCCTGGGATTTGAAACAATGGAAACGGAATTTATGAATACGGTTGAAAAAGCCATGAAATACGTAAACCGTATCAATTCTCCCTACCTGGGCGTTTATCCGGATATGGGAAACATTACCAACGCGGCCAAAACCTACGGTACGGACGTGCTTGCGGATATCCGGACCGGCGTCGGCCATCTGGACGCCGTACACCTGAAGGAAACTGTGCCCGGAGTATTCCGCGAAGTTCCTTTTGGGACAGGACATGTGGATTTTCCGGCGGTGATCGCGGAAACCTGGAAAGCGGGAGTGCGCAGATATGTAACGGAACTCTGGTATACGGGAAACCCGGAATGGAAGAAAGATCTGGATTTTGCCGTTGGGATGATGCGTCCGCTTCTGGATCAGCAGGAGACGTAGGCGTCCGGTATCCGGGATGATGAAATCTCAGATACATCTTGGCTTTTGGAGCAGACAAGTATATAATAAGATACAGGAGCATCCGAAAATCATTTGTAAAGGAGAAGAACAATGCTGGAGAAATTAAAAGAAGAAGTTTACAAAGCCAATATGGATCTGCCGAAGTACGGGCTTGTAACATTTACCTGGGGAAATGTGAGCGGTATTGACAGAGAGAAGGGTCTCTTCGTGATCAAACCCAGCGGAGTGGAGTATGACAGCCTGAAACCGGAAGATATGGTAGTTGTTGACCTTCAGGGAAACAAAGTAGAAGGCGAATATAATCCGTCTTCCGACACAGCCACACACGTGGTTCTCTACAAAGCGTTCCCCAACATTGGAGGAATCGTACATACCCATTCTCCCTGGGCTACAAGCTGGGCGCAGGCGGGAAGAGGAATCCCTTGCTATGGAACTACTCATGCGGACTACATTTACGGTGAGGTTCCCTGTGTGCGCAATCTTACAAAAGAAGAGATCGACGAGGCTTATGAGAAGAACACAGGCGTGCTGATCGCGGACTATTTCAGGGATAAGGATTATGAAGCCGTTCCTGCGGTACTCTGCAAGAACCACGGACCTTTCACCTGGGGCAAGGACGCTCACGAAGCGGTCCATAACGCGGTTGTCCTTGAGGAAGTGGCGAAGATGGCATGCCGCTGCGAGATGATCAATCCGCAGGTAAAACCCGCTCCGCAGGAGCTGCAGGATAAGCACTACTACAGAAAACATGGTGCAAATGCTTATTACGGACAGATCAAGAAATGATCATCCGTTCATATAAGACAATGAAGCCGGATGGCTTCACAGAAAAGGGATGCCGGTAAGGCATCCCTTTTCTGCGGTGAGTCCTGTTCGGGTTACGGAAGCGTATATGGATAATCCGGCGCTTCCGGACAGTTCAGATATTCTTTCAGACAGTTGACAACGAATTCATGATCCGCGATGTGATACAGATTGGAAGCGATAACCGCGCCGATCACAGGGCCGCTCCCTTTGATGCGGATGGGAAAACCGCCGCCGCAGAGTGCGTAATCGGAATCTGCAAGCCCGTGGGTTGCAGGAGTGTCTCCATCCTGCTCAAAAATCAGGGCGGAGAGAAGAGAACTGCGTTCCATGAGTTTCACAGAATTAAATTTCCTTTCCATCCATTTCTGGTTCAGCAGATTCGTCCCGTCCGGGCAATGCTGGAACAGAATGCAGCCGTTGTTCATCCTTATGGATACGGCGA
>DWXL01000264.1 GCA_019119235.1 Candidatus Blautia excrementigallinarum
TGTACAGTCTCGTGATATCCACGGACGATCCGTTCTCTGTTTTCTTTCAGAAATTCTCCCATATCCTATTCTCCCTGCAGTCTGTCCAAAACCTGTCTGGCTTTGCGGACAGCCTCTTCATCTGTTCTCCATATCTCATACTCACTAATGGAAGGAAGCCCCATATTCACGCCTTCTTTGCGGTAAACCATAGAGCTGTCCAGGGTTACCTTTCCGGACATGTGATACGCTGTCGCATGCGTCTTAGGATAAACCTCACTGATCACATCTGCGTTTACCCCGCTGCCTACCTGGATAACAATTCTTCCGGCGCTTTTTTCCACAAGATCCCGGAGAAGATCTGTACCGAGAGTGCAGACATTTTTCTGTCCGGACGTCAAAATTGTATCTATGCCAAGAGAAATCGCCTGTTCCATGGTTTGATAGGGATCTGCGCAGACATCGAAGGCTCTGTGAAGAGTTACGGACATATCCCCCGCTTCTTCCATAAGAACCTTCATCTGCTCCATGTTCAGGGTACCGTCCGGATTCAGATTTCCGATCACGACTCCCTCCGCTCCCAGACGGCGGTATTCCCTGACAGCTTCTTTTATCAGAATAAATTCCTCGTCCGTATAGCAGAAATCTCCGAATCTCGGACGAATGAGGGCATGAATCCGAATATTAGAAAGTCTTCGTATTTCTTTAAAAAGCCAGGGATTCGGCGTCGTTCCCCCTATAACAAGGCTTCCGCATAATTCCAGACGGGTAGCTCCTCCTCTCACCGCAGCCATGGCGGATTCCACGGAATCCACGCAGGCTTCTAATATAAAGTTATCCATCTCTTTTCCTTCTCCTTCTTTTTATGAACATACTCTCATTTTTCGCACAGGAACTGATAGATGGAAGATACTCCTGCTCCTGTAGCTCCGGCGGACTGGAAAGCAAAGATCGGTTCGTTCACCCACGCTGTACCGGCAATATCCAGATGAATCCACGGCTTCTTTTCAGCAAATTCGCGGATAAAAAGTCCGGCCGTAACAGTTCCGCATCCGCCGCTGCTCATATTGCGGACATCTGCAATTTTGCTTTCGATCATCTTTTCATGTTCCTCATAAAAAGGAATCCTCCAGTATCTCTCCCCGGCGCAGGTGTATCCCTGGCGGAAACGGCGGAACAGTTCATCGCTGTCGCTGACCACCCCTGCCACAGTAAAGCCGAACATATTGACTACAGCCCCTGTCAGGGTAGCAATGTCCAGAACCTCTGCCGCCTTTTCTTCACGAACTGCATAAGAAACCGCATCAGCCAGAATCAGTCTTCCCTCTGCGTCTGTATTCGCGATTTCAATTGTCTTCCCGGAATAGGATCCGATTACATCCCCGGGGAGAAGACTTCCGTCAGAAATACGGTTTTCACACATGGGAATCACTGCAACAGCGTTTACTTTTACATGATTTTCTGCAAGGGCATAGAGAGCTCCGGCAACAGCTGCGCCGCCTGCCATATCTCCTTTTATGCCAAGCATAGAATCCGCCGGCTTTAAGCAGTACCCGCCGGTATCACAGGTAACTCCTTTTCCTACAAGGGCTGTGATTTTTTCGCTCTGGGGATTTCCCCTGTATCTCAAAACAGTAAGGCATGGAGGATACTCGCTGCTGTCTCCCACGCCGAGAAGAGCTTCAAATCCTTTTTCTTTCAGCTTTTCTCGGTCTAAGACTTCCGCCTCGATCTCCGTATTTTTTACAAATTCCAGTATATTTTCTGCAAAATCAGCCGGGCGCAGGTAGTTTCCCGGAAGATTCACCATATCCCTGGCAAACCAGATTCCTCTGGAAACAATCAGCGCTTCCTCAAAAATTTTTTTCGCTTCCTGCTGATTTTTTTCCGGAATTCCGCATATTTCAATCTGGCATTCCGTTCTTTCGGCGCCTTTAAACTGCTTTTGCCGATAAGTCCCAAGCACCGCTCCCTCTGTGATATGCCTTAAAGCTGTAATCCCGTATTCTTCCAGAACAGAGGATATATCCAGAGAAAACTCATATATTTTTACATCAAGAAACGCTTTTACAGCAGCTGCTCCCAGCTCTTTCAGATGTATTTTTTCTCTGCCCGGCTTTCCGGTTCCCACAAGAAGGATCATTTTATCCTCCTCCGGCAGAAACGCCGTCTGAAGATACTCTCCTTTAAAAATCCGCATTACAGCACCGGAAAGTTTTTCCAGTTCCGGGGCTGTTTCTCCAATAAATTTTACCTCCGCTTTTTTACTGCAGCAATTTACCAAGTTTATCATTTCGTGCCTCCATCTTACCACAGCCCCTTCAGATCAGCTTTACTCCGGATGCCTCCAGAGTGCTGACTATGGTACTGTCCGGATATTCATCCGTTATGATTCCGCTGATATCGTCAAAATGAGCAAATTTATAGGAATCATTAAAATAGAATTTTTCTTTTTCCATTACGACATACTTATGTCTGCTGCTCTGTACAACTGATTTCTTTGTAAGACCATCCTCAACGCCCAGTGTCGTTACGGAAAGGTCTACCATATCCACCCCGCAGCTTCCAAGAAAAGCTCTGTCAAAGCTGTACTGCTTAATTACTTCAATTGTGGCAGCTCCCATAAATCCGTTTACCGTCTGATACATAATTCCTCCGGTTCCGATCACGGAAATCATTGGGTTTTTTACCAGAATCTGAAGAATATCAATCATATTGCTGACCACCACAACTCTGATTCTTGACTCTGCCAGCAGCTTTGCAAGTTCAATATTGGTAGTGGAAATATCCAGAAAAATCGTCTCGTTGCTTTTGATCAGACCAAGCGCTTTTTCAGCGATAATTTTCTTTTTATCCAGGTGATAATTTCTTCTGTCAATTACGTCTCTCTGGAGAGGATAGTCCTGAGAAAGGATAGCTCCTCCGTATGTACGCTTCAGTCTTCCGGCGTTTTCCAGAGCTTTCAGGTCTTTTCGGATGCAGTCCTCAGAAACCTGAAATTTTTCACTGAGTTCCTTTACCTTTACTTTTCCCTT
Source organism: Candidatus Blautia excrementigallinarum (assembly GCA_019119235.1). Lineage (GTDB taxonomy): Bacteria > Bacillota > Clostridia > Lachnospirales > Lachnospiraceae > Blautia_A > Blautia_A excrementigallinarum. The sequence goes on from DWXL01000264.1 coordinate 3,015, forward strand.
TTCCTGCAGACACTGTTCAATAGCAACATGTCTTTCTTCTGTAAACATAGGTACCTCCTTTGTATGTTCAGAGGACATTTCTATTCTTCTGCGAGAATCACCTCAAGCACTGTATCTGTCTGATCAGGCAGAACCGGGTCGGGACCAAGATCAGCAAAAACAATATCCGGATAGTCACTGTGAACCCAGCTGGTGGAAACAGGGACTTCCGCTCCGGTAGCCAGATAGCGGATTCCTTTTACACGATCCTTCGGAACTCCAAGAAGAGGAACCGGACCAATGGTATTTTCAAAAAGATGGAAATAAAGATGATTTCCATCTCCGGTCACACGCCCGTAATCCGGTTTCGGCATCTTTGTTTTTCCGCAGCCATAGATACTTCTGCTGTTTTTCTTCATCCATGTCCCGATTTCTTTCAGGATGTTCATAGATTCCTCCGGAATATTGCCTTTCGCGTCCGGACCTACATTCAGAATCATATTTCCGCCCTTGGAAACACATTCCACCAGCTTCTTGATCAGCATGGAAGCCGGCTTGAAGAAATGATCCGTCACACAATATCCCCAGTGGTTATTCATAGTAACACAGGATTCCCATGCAATATCATTTCCCTCCGCGTCCTTTATACCGGCAGGAGGAATCATTTTCTCAGGTGTCACAAAATCCCCGTGATAAGGAGTGGGACGGCACTCTGCCAGAGAACCAAATCCTTCTCCGCTGCACTCCAGACGATTGTCAATAATCACATCCGGCTGAAGTGAACGGACCATATTCATCAGTTCCGTTGCCTTCCATTTTTCTCCGCGCATATCGTCATAGGAAAAATCAAACCACAGAAGATCAATTTTTCCGTAATTGGTACATATCTCACGAATCTGATTATGCATATATGTAAGATAATTATCAAAATTACGGCCATCATTTTTATATGCCGGATTATTTCTCATTGGATGATGTCTGTCTCCATAATGAGGATAATCGTCATGATACCAGTCAAGGAGAGTAAAATACAGGCCTACCTTTAATCCTTCCTCCTGTACTGCCTCCACAAAATCTTTTACAATGTCACGCCCTAATTTTGTATTTGTAGATTTGAACTCTGTATACTGACTGTCAAAAAGGCAGAATCCATCATGATGCTTTGCTGTCAGAACCACATATTTCATACCGGCTTCTTTTGCTGCACGGGCCCAGGCCTTCGGATCATAGTCACATGGATCAAACTCCTCAAAATATTTCATATAGTCTTCTTTTGTGATTTCTTCTGTACTTCTCAGCCATTCTTCTCTGGCAGCAATGGAGTAAAGCCCCCAGTGGATAAACATACCGAATCTGGCATCAAGATACCATTCCATTCTCCTGTTGTAGGCCTCTCTGTTAAACGTATACATGATTTTCCTCCTGTTTATGCAGTTCTGATATCAATTCTTTATCAGGCTTATATGGCCAGTCACCCGCTTATCAATCTGTAATGGGTTCTGGCCTTATAATCCTTATATTTTATATAGTTGTCTCGCTGAGATCCGGATAATGACATTTCACTACATGTCCCGGTGCAACCTCTACCGGCTCCGGACGCTGGGTCCTGCACTTCTCCGTACAATGCGGACATCTTGTGTGGAACAGACAGCCGCTTGGCGGATTGCT
>DWXL01000265.1 GCA_019119235.1 Candidatus Blautia excrementigallinarum
TTCCGTATATCGTATCAAATCCCAGAAGGACCTGTCTACGGATCTCTATAAACCGAAGCGTATTCCGATACATTTCATCTGTATCTTCCAGATCAAGCATCAGCCATTTTTGACCGTTCCCGGCTTTTGTCTGCTTATATATTTCCCGCAGTTCTGAATTGCACTCCGGAAGAATTTCTTCCACTATTGTTTTTTCTTTCTGCCCTACCACGATTAAAACAGTAAAAAATCCTTCATGTGGATAAAGCGTGCATAAATTCTTTCCAGACTTTTTGAATTTAATATTCCACCCCGGCATCCAGCTACAAGAACTAAATTCTGTTTTTTCACTGCAGCCATACTGCTCCTTTATATGCATACAGAATTGCAAAAATACAGGGTTGTTTACATATTCACCCATTTCTTTAATGGAAGGGCAATACTCTTTGTCTTGTAAATCAATCATTTTATTTTTCTATGCATCCTCAATATATAATTGCTTTTTTCATTCAAAGGTTAAATAATTTTATTCCGGAGAACATTTTATGCAATTTGTATTCATCAAACGGCAGATACTCTGCGATCGTAAGTCCGGCCACATCCGCATTTTCTTCGATCAGCCGGAGAATCTCCCCCGCTCTTTCAATAGTCATCTTCCCGCCGCCGGAGCCGTCCCCCACTAATTCAGGATTTGCAAAATATGTGGAATGAAACAGGCGCTCGTCCAGCACATCGATGTCAAAGTGGATAAGGATATGGTCAAATCTCGCTGCAAATGCTCTGATCTTCTCATCACTGACAAGTTCTTTGTCCTGTATTTTATAGTTCACTCCTGCCTTATCCAGAAACGCTTTCTGGTAATCATGCAATGGCTGTAATCCTACATAAAGAATCTCATTGGCAGAAAATGTTTGATTCTTCATCAGTCCCCTGAGCTGCCCGGCGCCACCTCCAAGCAGACTGCCAAGCACCATAGCGTGGGCGTTCGGATATCCGTCTTTTCCAGTGGATACATCCGGATGTGCGTCGATCCATATAATCCCCACGCTCTCATATATACCGTGTAAATAATCAAACGGAGCAAGCGACACGATGCAGTTTCCGCCTATCGTGATCACCCGGTCGGGTTTCTCTTCTGATAATTTTTTCTGCGCATCTTGAATCCCCGCCAGTACTTCCGCCTCAGCATAGATTCCGTTTGTAATCTGCTTTTCTTTTCCATCCGGCGGAAGGATATCCACCTTTATCGTGGGCTGGTCCGGATTAAACGGCAGGATATGCTGGAGAAGGTTGGCGCCAAAATAATAGGTTTCCAGTCCGCCGCTCACATGATCCGGATATAACAATCTGATAGTTTTCATTTTCTCTACACTCCATGATCTTTATGTTTCATGCATACCGCCCTGTTTATTTCTTTAACTGCAGGCCGTCCCTGAATGCTTCGCCTACTCTTTCCGTAACCTTATAGTAGCCGTGAGTATATGGATCGAATGCAATAGCAGCAACCTTAGAGATATCAACCTTGTCGCCATCCATGACTCTCTCGTCAGCAGTTGTATTTACCACTTTCCCGATGACTCCGCAGCCATATTCTCCGTCTTGATACTCTATAAATTCACATTCCATGCACAGCGGAAATTCCTGTATAACGGGCGCGTCAACATGTTCGGATTTTGCGGCGGTCAATCCGCTGTTTTCAAATTTTTTCAGTGTTTTATTTCCGGATTCAACGCCAAAATAGTCTGCCTCCACCACATGGGAAGCGTCTGCTATGCTGACCGTAAATGCCCTCCGTGCCTTGATATTCTGAACGGTTTTATGTGTTTCCGTCAGATTCAGCACTACATGGTCTCTTTCCTGCATCGTCCCCCATGCGGCATTCATCACGTTCACGCTGCCGTCTTCATTATAAGTAGCCACCATAAGTACAGGCATCGGGAAAATCGCTTCCGTTGTTTTAATATCTCTTCTCATCATATCAACCTCCTGTTTTTATTGTCTTTCGGATAAATCTATGATAACATAGCACCGAAACAACTAAAAGTACCCACATAAATGTAAGGTACTTTCCCAGAGGTAAGCTTAATGAGTAAAAAAGATATCGAAAACGCAAATTTTGATGATACCGGTTATAGTTACACGCTTTCACTAATAGCAGGGAAATACAAGCCTGTTATCCTTTACTGTCTGATGGAATATGCACCTGTCCGTTTTAATGAAATGCAGCGCTATTTAAAGAAGGTGTCCGATAAAACCCTGAGCCAGAACCTGAAGGAACTGGAAGCCGACAATTTGATCATCCGCAAAGTATATCCGCAGATCCCACCGAAAGTAGAATATTCTCTTTCAGAAAAAGGACATTCTCTCATGGCGGTACTGGATCAATTATGCGTATGGGGAATGGAGCATCGCGATCAGTAAATCAGAGGGCTGTCCGTGCATTTGTTTAATTTTTACTTCTCTCGTTTTATCAGTTCAATCGCCTCTTTCCCGGAAATATACTCCGGCACCATTTCCAGCGTACATAAAGGATTCCACTCTTTTTCAATAGCTTCCTGCCGACTTTCCATCGTATTGTCAGGAGCATATTTCAGCGCCAGCTTTTCAATGGCAGATCGTTTTTCTCCATCATCTTTCAAAATTCGAATTTTGCCAAAGACAATTACGCTTCTGAAATAAGTGGTATATTCCTCAGGCACAATCTGATCCTGATCTATGACACAGAAAGAGGCCTTTGGATTCCTGCGGATAGCATCCAGCTTATGGCCGCTTTTTGCACAGTGGAAATAGAGCTTCTCCCCGTCGTATACATAGCTGATGGGAACGGCATAGGGATAATCATCATCGCCGACAAGGGCAAGCACCCCTGACGTTCCGCGGTTTAAGACAGCAGCGCAGTTCTCTTTAGAGAGCGCCTGCTTTTTTCTTCGCAATTCTCGAAACATTTTGTTTCCTCCTGTATTTCAATTATTTGTATATCATTATACACTATTTCGCCCGATAAAGTCTGGAATAGAATGAATCCCGGTTCAACAATTCCTCATGGGTGCCGTTTTCAATAATATTCCCGTCACGCATCACAAGGATGAGATCGGCATTTCTTAATCTTCCGGCGAGGTTTCCAAACGCACCAGCACCACTTTTTCACCCTGTTTCCCAAGTTCAGCGGCGTCCTCGGCATGGAACACGACCTTGCCTGCGACGGCTCCCGGAGAAGCGGCAATGCCCGTTCAGGCAAAAAAATAAGCGTCAACTTCGTATCTTCATTGGCCTAACGATACGAAGTCAACGCTAAAAGCTTCCCCGACGGCAGGCAAATCAGAATCATTCTTTATCTGCCCATGATAGAACGCCTTCTCCATCTCATCAAAAGGATTCCAGCAGCCGGAGCAGGAAGGGTTTTGTCAGTTCATAAATCGTACAGTCGCCCTCCTTGATCCCCGCCTGTTTCATTGCTTCCAGTTGTTTTTCTGTATGGGTCGTAAAGGGATATATTCCGAACAAAAAGGGAAAAAAGGCGTAAAGGAATTTCTTCCTGTCCTCCTGTGTCATGGATGGGAAAAACTTTTGTAGGCATTTCCCCAGCGTATCAAAGGCTTCCGCGTAGGATTTCTTAAAATCCACCAGATTTTCCATCCGGCTGTTGACTTCCATATCATAGATGTTCATGGACATCAGTTTCAGCATACAACCGCGTTTCTCCAGGATCCGGGACAAATCCTCTGCAAATGCATCCTCATCCATAGCCGTATTCTTCCGTAACATTTCATCCATGTCTGTAATCCACGCATCATGCTCCCGTTTCAAAAGAGCCAGAAAGATTTCTTCCTTTGTATGGAAATAATTATAGATGGATGTCCTGGTAAAAGAAGTCTTGTTCCCGATATCCCGGAGGGTGATATCCCTGAAACTCATGGTTTCATAGAGGGCGGCGCAGGCATTTACGATTTCTTCTTTCCTTGCGTTCGTTAATTCCTCAGAACCTCTTGGCATGGCCGCCTCACTCTCCCAGAAGGGACTTTATCCATGCAGCCGCCCCGCTGTTTACTAATTTGCCCTGTTTCCAGTTAGCTTTAGGGCAGTGTTCCCGCAGACTTTTTTCTGCGCCGCCGATACCGCTTCCTCCAGATGTGGCAAAGGGAATCACAGTCTTGCCGGAAAAATCATAGCTTTCCAGGAAGGTATCCACGATTCTCGGCTCTACATACCACCAGATCGGGAATCCCACCAGAACAGTATCGTACTGCTCCATATGTTCTACGGTTCCCTCAATCTCCGGACGGCAGGCAGGATCGTTCATCTCCGCCGTGCTGCGGCTCTTCTTATCTGTCCAGTCCAGATCCGCAGCCGTATAGGCTTTAGCCGGACGGATCTCATATAGATCAGCACCTGCTGCCTCTGCAATCTCTTTTGCCGTACGCGCGGTTGTCCCGCTGGCAGAAAAATATGCGACTAATGTCTTTGTCATTACAAACCCTCCTGTTCTTTTTCTGTTCTGACATTATGTCAATACAGTTAATATAACACTATTCTGACGTTATATCAATATATTTTTTCCGTAATTTCAGCGATTTGCCGCGTCATCCTCAGGCAGCGCACGCCCTGTACGACTCCATCAGACGCCTTCACTGGTATCCGATCACTTTTTATCCTGTAAATACTGAATATATTCATTCCCCCGTACTTCCAGCACATCCTTAAACTTTTCCCCAATCTCGCCGAGTCTGTACTCCACCTTCAGCGGAATCTGCCGATACTCTTTTCGTGCGATCAGTCCTTCCTCTTTCAGCGTCATTAACTGCCGGAAAAGCGTGGTGTATGTCATTTCTTCCGGCATCCGCCGCTGTAATTCATTAATTAAACCGCATCGGACCGTCCGAAAGCAAATACATGATGTACATCGACCATTTTCCCGTCATACTTTCTCTTTTTTCTGCTGTAAAAACGGCAGCCGGGAGTTCAGACTGCTCATGCTGCGCAGGCTGACCCCCAGGGTGGAGAGATTATGGAGCATAGCGGATGAGGCAGGCGGCAGAACCCCCAAAACGCCAGAGGCGATCAGCGCCCCGTTGAACCCGATGACAAAGCAATAGTTTGAATGAATGCGTTTCATAAGCGCCATGGCGATCCGGCGCAGTTCCGCCAGCTCCCATAGATTGTCGGCGGCGATGGTAATATCTGCAATCTCCCGCGCAATAGCGGCGCCGTCGCTGATCGCAATTCCTGCGTCCGCCTCGGACAGCGCCGGAGAATCGTTGATCCCATCTCCCACCATCAGGACAGTATGGCCTTCCCGCCGAAGTTTCGCCACGTAAGCCGCCTTATCCGCCGGAAGTACTTCCGCGCAGAAGTCATCTACTCCTGCCTGCGTTGCAATGGCTGCGGCAGTCCGCCTGCTGTCTCCGGTGAGCATGACTGCACGCTGAATCCCCATGATACGCAGTTCGTTCAACACCTCCCTGGTTTCCTCCCGGAGCGGATCGGCAATGCAGATCACAGCGGCCAGTTTCCCGCCGGCGGCCAGATACAGATGGGAATACTCCGACGGCAGAGCATCAAAGCGCTCCTGCTCCCCTTGCGGGATCCGGCACTGTTCGTCCTCAAACACAAAATGGGCGCTGCCGATCAGGACCTTTTCTCCATTGACGGTACTGGCGATCCCATGCGCCACCAGATATTCCACTTTGGAATGATACTCTTCATGTCTCAGGCCGCGGCGCTTCGCTTCCGCTACAACGGCGTTTGCCATAGAATGAGGAAAATGTTCCTCCAGGCAGGCGGCCAGCCGCAGCATTTCCTGTTCATCTTTGCCGCCGAAAGGAACCACCTGCGCCACCCGCGGGCAGGCGTAAGTCAGCGTGCCCGTTTTGTCAAAGACAATCGTATCCGCGGCGGCGACCGCCTCCAGAAATTTACCCCCTTTGACAGTAATATTGGATCTTCCGGCCTCCCGCATCGCAGAAAGGACCGCCAGCGGCATGGCCAGTTTCAGCGCGCACGAAAAATCCACCATCAACACAGACAGCGCCCTGGACACATTCCGGGTGAGGACAAGGCTCAGAATACTTCCCGCAAAGGTGTAGGGCACCAGCCTGTCGGCAAGACTGGCCGCTTTGCTTTCGGCATCCGACTTCATCTGTTCCGACTGCTCGATCATGTGGATGATCTGGTCGTAACGGCTTTGACCGGAAACCTGCTTTACTTCAAAAACACATTCTCCTTCTTCCACAACGGTTCCGGCATAAACTGCCCCGCCGGGATGTTTGGGTACCGGAATGGATTCCCCTGTGAGAGAAGCCTGATTGACGGTAATTTCCCCTTCCAATACCAGGCCGTCCATGGGAATGACCCCGCCGGCCCGCGCCACTACCGCGTCTCCGGGCCGAATCTGTGAGACTGGTACCAGAACCTCTCCCTGCCCGGTACGCACCCATACACGGTCTACGTTAAGCGACATACAGCGGGCAAGGTCTGCCACGGATTTTTTCCGTGTCCATTCCTCCAGCAGTTCACCTACTTCCAGCAAAAACATCACCATACCGGCAGTCCCAAAGTCCTTTCTGCAGACAGAAATGGAAACAGACAGGGCGTCCAGCATCTCTACTTTCATATGTCTGTGGCGCAGGCAGCCAAGTCCCCGCTTCACAAACGGGATCATATGCCACAGAATACGGGCAATCCGCAGAGGAGACGGAAGAAACAGTGTACTGGCGGCTTTGTATAGAATCTTCCCTGCCA
>DWXL01000041.1 GCA_019119235.1 Candidatus Blautia excrementigallinarum
CCGTCCACGGTAACAATATCCGCTTCCAGTTCTTCAATATATTTCCCGGTCTCTTCCGCTTCCTTCTCTGTTCCCACGGAATCGATCCATTTCTGCGCCGCGTCTTTCACTTCCTGGCAGGCGGTGGCAGCCGCTATAAGCTCTTTTGATCTTTCAATTACATACTGCTGTACTTCTTTTGTCATTTTGCATTACCTCCCTGGTCTTTGTTGATTTCCTTAACATACAGGCTGACCGGAACATTCCTGATCTTCAGACAGGCCTGTTCGGGTTTTCTGTCTCTGACGATATTATAACACTTCTTTCTCTATAACACCAAATAATTTCATCACAAAAACGGGGCTGAAAATCAGCCCCGCACCCCTGTTTGAATATTATTTTCACCGATCAAAATGTATCCCGCTCCAGTATACACACTCTCTGATCTCTGTCTCCGGCAGGAGTTCCACGCCTTCCAGCGCCCATCTCTTAAATTCTGCAAATCCCTCTCTGTCAATGATATAACCGATATGCTCTTTTCCGCCCGGCGCTCTGGGATCGATATACTCCTTTACAAACCGGTAGGTGTTCAGGATGATCTTTACAATAGTATCCTCATCTGTCCAGATCAGGAAGTCCTCTCCCAATCTGGGATTTTTCTTTCCGGTTCTTCCCATCAGCGTTAATTTATAATATTTCTTCGGGCTCCTCGTCAGCGCCCTGGTGGGACATTTTGTTATACAGACTCCGCAGCCGATGCATTTTTCATGATCCCGGACGATCTTATAATTCTCCATATGCAGAGCGTCCACAGAAAGGCTTCTGCACCCCTTGACGCAGGCCTGGCAGCTGACGCATCTGGAAGGATCATACTGAGGCATGGTCATACCGATGATCCCGAAATCGTGCATCCTGACTTTGGCGCAGTCGTTGGAACAGCCCGTGAGAGCCACCTTGAAGTGAAGATCATTGGGAAAAATCTCTTTTTCAATTCTTTTTGCAAATTCTGAGGTATTATAGTTGGCAAAAGGACAGACGTTATTTCCGATACACGCGCTGATATTTCTTGTGCCGGAAGCGGGATATCCTGTTCCCGGCTCTTTCTGATTGATATCCAGAAGTTCTATGATCGGCTGGAGCATCTCGTTGATCTCATCCATATCTTCCAGACGTATGCCTTCGATCTCAAAGCCCTGACGGGTAGTGAGATGTACAATACCGTTTCCGTATTTCTCCGCGATCTCCTGCACCATTCCCAGGATTTCCGCCTTGAGATATCCTCCCGGAACACGGATACGGGAAGCGCCTTCACCCCGCGCCTTACCGATCCTGTAGGCGTTCTTTTTCGCAAGTTTCGTATTTATATCCAGACCCATAATCCACTCCTCCTGTTTAATCGATGAGATCCCGGCTTTCCGCGTAATTGAATACCGGTCCGTCAAGACATACGTAGGTATCGTTCATTTTGCAGTGTCCGCATTTACCCAGGCCGCAGCACATCTTTCTCTCATGGGAAATCCAGATATTTCCCTCTTTTATTCCCCGCTTCAATATTTCCATAATAGTAAACTTAATCATTACCGGAGGCCCTACCGTTATGAAAACTGTGTTGTCCGGATCTGCTATGGGAAGATCAGGGATATATTTTGTAACCATTCCGGTAAGGCCCTCATATCCCTCCGGCGCGGAATCCACCGTCCTGATCACATGAATTCTCTTTTCCCACTGTTCAAAATCTTTTCTGAACAGGATATCCTGCGGAGATTTGAAACCTGCGATAAGAGTGACGCTGACGGCTTCCTCCGGACGCCCGGCAAAATAGTCCACAATTCCCTTAACAGGAGAAAGTCCGGTGCCTCCTGCCACCACCACAATTTCCTTTCCTTTAAAATTCTCAATATCGAAGCCGTTTCCATAAGGCCCCCGCATCAGAAGCGTATTGCCCTCGTAATGCTGGAATATCTTATTGGTGACTCTTCCCACCCTGCGGATCGTCAGATCCACATAGTCCTCTCCGATACCACTGACTGAGATCGGAGCCTCGCCGTATTTGGGGATGGACACTTCAAAGAACTGTCCCGGCTTTACTCTGTCGGCTTCGGGAAAGCTCATGCGGAAAGTATATTCTATATCTGTATGCGGAATGATCTCTTTTACCTGAGAGGAAAAAGGAATGTATTCATTTTTCATTTACGCTTCCTCCTTTGCCAGACGATTGATAATATTTACATAGGAGATATACTCCGGACAGACGGCGTCGCAGCGGCCGCAGCCCACGCACATGGGAAAGCCGAATCTTTTTTCAAAATCATAGATCTTATGCATTACCTTAAAGCGCATTCTCTCTCCCTGATTTTTTCGGAAACTGTTTCCTCCCGCGATGTCCGTATATCCGTCCACCTGGCAGGACGCCCAGACTCTTCTCCGCTCTCCCGTATTTTCATTATCCCGGTAAACGATATCCTGCATGGTAAAACAGGTACAGGTAGGACAGACGAAATTGCAGCGGCCGCAGCCGATACATCTGCTTCCGTAAGATTCCCATACCGGATCCGAAAAAGTCTCTGCGGAAAGATTTCGGGGGAGGGTCACTTTTTCTCTGTTCTCTGTCACATGGTCAGGAATTACTTCCCGTTCCCGGCAGTCTTTTCCGCTGAAGTATTTCTGAAATTCCTCTGTCTTCAGATCTGCCAGGACCGAATCTCCGTCCACTTTCAGATAGAGATCATAATCTTCCGTACAGTTCGTTCCCATACTGACACAGAATCCAGTGTCGCAGGTCTCCTCACATCCCATCAGCACAAAACGGGCGTTTTCCCTGAGGCGCTTATAATAAAAATCTTCCGGTCCGTTGGTGAGATAAATCGCGTCCAGTCTTCTCAGGGCATGAAGATCACAGCTCCACAGAAAGATCAGCGCCGTTTTTTTCCTGCACGCCGGCACTGATGTGCTGTCCTCTGTAAAATAAAAAAGAACCTCGTTCACAGGAAAAAACGCTTCCTTAAACGAATAATCCGATCTCTTGCTCCAGCAGATTTCATCCAACGATTCCACTTTCCCGTAACGGATCACATCCGTGTCAGAAAAGCATCCCTCACCGGCGAAAAGCTTCGGCGCGAAAATATCGTAATCCTGTTTCAGACAGTTGAATATTTCATCAGCAGTCTGTTTTTCCAACTGATATCCCATAATTCTACTCCTTTTCTTCAAGACCCGCCGCGATGAGACGAAATCCGAAGTTTCTGTATACATCTTCGGATCTCCGTGCGTCCTCGCGAATGGTTAAATATTCCCCGTGTCTTCTGCATCATATCCGAAGACAAAAAAATATTCCGTGACATATCTCACGGAATATCGTTTCATACCGATTATTTAATATTCTCCTGTTCTGTAAAAAGCAGTCATTTTAGCCGGGTCCGGAATATAGATTTTCTTTTTCTCCATTATGATCAGGCCAAAGTCCTGCAGTTTCCCGCAGACACGGGACGCCGTTTCTCTGGGAACCCCCAGAAGATCCGCCAGAAATGTCACCGGCAGATCCATATCGATCTTAATTCCCTTCTCGGACGGGATGCCAAAATCCCTTGCCAGCTTCCAGAGTTTGGAGGCAAGTTTTCTCTCCAGATAAATACTGCCGACAGTATTTTTCAGCTGATGTCCCAGCCGCCAGAGTTTCCGTTCCTGATACCGGAACAGATTCTTCGTCAAGGCGAAGTCCTGTTCCATCAGCTGCATCATTCTGTCTTTTCTGATCACAAAGAAACTGCATTTCTCCAGCGTTTCACAGAAGATCGTATTAAAGTCCGCCACAAGGCTCTCATTGGCGATATTATGCTTTCCCAATACAAATAATATTTTCTTTTTCCCGCATTTCGTCAGATTATAGATCTGAACCTTTCCTTCCAGAATAAAAAATATATTGGAATTCTCTTCACGGGCCCGGATACAGAAACGGTTCCTGGGATATGTCACGATCTTTCCATACTGTATGAAATCCCGGCAGGTATCCTGCTTACAATCTTTTAATATCCACAGTTCCTTCAGTTCCTGATATCCTTCCATAGACCTGGATTCTCCTCCTTTAATTTCCTTCCGTCAGGGCAGGTGCGTCTGAAGCGGCGTCTTCCGCCTGCTCTCCTGCATTCCGTTTCATTATAGCAGCTTTATACCGCTTTCCTGTAAGCAGGATTCCGCTGGTCAGCGCCGTAAGGGGAGCCACTGTCACAAGTCCCAGGCTTCCCACGATCGTCTGCAGAATCTCGGCGGAAACATATTTATAATTCAGGATGTTTTCGATGGGCGTTCCCTGCGCCATGAAGGTCATCAAAAGCGCTATGTATCCTCCGGAATATGCCAGAAGGAGTGTCGTGGTCATGGTTCCCATCGCCGCGCGCCCCACATTCATTCCCGAAAGCATCGCTTCTTTCCATCCGATATCCGGTTTCTTGTGCACCACCT
>DWXL01000266.1 GCA_019119235.1 Candidatus Blautia excrementigallinarum
ATAATGTCAATCCCGGCTCCGGAATTTTATATCCCGTCATATGTTTCCAGAAAATGATGCTTTACCCCGTCTTTCTTATAGGCGATCACAGTATTCAGATTCACATTCTCCACACTCTTAAAAATGTTGAATTCCACCACCGGATCCTTTGCCGCCAGCTGACGGATCAGCGCTTTCACTTCCGCACGTTTGGAACCCTTGTCTTCCTCCTCTGCGGCAGCCGCCACTTTCTCGGTGAATCTGCAGGCGCAGCGGATAAAATGAAGATTATTATAATCCGCCCAGTGGATAATATCCGCCTCACGGATCAGATACATGGGACGGATCAGCTCCATCCCCTCGAAATTCGTACTGTGAAGCTTCGGCATCATCGTCTGCACCTGTCCGCCGTACAGCATTCCCATAAGGATGGTCTCGATCACATCGTCATAATGATGGCCCAGGGCGATCTTGTTGCAGCCCAGTTCTTTTGCCCTGCTGTAAAGATGGCCGCGGCGCATCCTCGCGCAGAGATAACAGGGAGAGCTTTCCTCAGACGCCACAATATTAAAAATCTCCGACTGAAAAACAGTGATAGGGATATTCAGTATCCTGGCGTTTTCTTTGATCAGCTGAAAATTCCGTTCATTATATCCGGGATTCATCACAAGAAACACAACGTCGAAATTCTTCTTTCCATGACGGGCCAGCTCCTGAAAAAGCTTCGCCATCAACATGGAATCCTTTCCTCCGGAAATACAGACCGCGATCTTATCTCCGTCTTTTACAAGTTCATAATCATTCAGCGCCTTTGTGAACCTCCGCCAGACCGGTTTGCGGAATTTCTTTATGATACTTCTCTCAATCTCTCTTGTACGCTCCGCGTCTGTTTTTCCCTCTGATATCTCTGAAACCGTTTCCCGGTTGATAATCTTTTCTGTCATTATATTAATCTGTTTACTCCCTCTATGTAGTCTTTACAGCGAGAGGCAGACCCTGCGCGGGTCTGTCTCCAGTTTTTCTTTCTTTTTCACTTAAGCTTCGAAAAGCGGTGTGGAATAGTATCTGTCCCCGGAATCCGGAAGCAGGACCACTATGGTCTTGCCTTCATTCTCAGGACGTTTAGCCAGCTCCATCGCTCCGTGAAGGGCAGCCCCGGAGGATATTCCAACCAGAATCCCCTCTTTTTTCGCCAGAAGCTTCGCCGCGGCAAAAGAATCTTCCGCAGTGATTTTCAGCACTTCATCATAAATCTCCGTATTCAGTACTTCGGGTACGAATCCCGCGCCGATCCCCTGGATCTTATGGGGACCGGGTTTCCCGCCGGAAAGCACCGGGGAATCCGCCGGCTCCACTGCCGCGATATGGATATCCGGATTCTGTTCTTTCAGGTACTCTCCGGTTCCGGTGATCGTTCCTCCTGTTCCCACGCTGGCCACGAAGATATCCGTCTTTCCCTCCGTAGCGCTCCAGATCTCCGGTCCGGTGGTCTCTCTGTGGGCTCTGGGGTTCGCTCCGTTGACAAACTGCCCGGCTATGATGCTTCCCGGAATCTCTTCCGCCAGTTCTTCCGCCTTCGCTATCGCTCCGGCCATACCCTTCGCGCCTTCGGTCAAAACAATCTCCGCCCCATAAGCTTTCAATATATTTCTTCTCTCCACACTCATCGTCTCCGGCATGGTCAGGATCAGGCGGTATCCCTTCACTGCCGCGATGGACGCCAGGCCGATCCCGGTATTGCCGGAAGTAGGCTCGATGATCACGGATCCCTCTTTCAGAAGCCCCTTTTCCTCCGCGTCACTGATAATATATTTCGCAGCCCGGTCCTTCACACTGCCCGCCGGATTAAGATATTCCAGCTTCACAAGCACTTTTGCCTTCAGTTCCAGTTCTTTTTCTATATTCCCGATCTCCAGAAGCGGAGTATTTCCGATCAGTTCCGTAACGTCTTTCGCGATTTTCATCATGTTTACAGCCCGCCTTTCTTATTTTTCCCGCGCTGTATTTTACGAAATACAGCCCTGTTACGATTGTGAATCCTTTATCATCTTATAGGTGAAAACTGAGGATGTCAATACTGTTTCCAATCCCCGGAATTTTCACAATTTTATTATTCCCTGAAAAGGCAGTTTATAGTATAATATTTAAATGCAAATATCAGTATCTGACGGAGGAAAATACATGAACACAACATGTACCAGGGCAATCCTGGCGGTGAGCTTCGGAACCAGTTATGAAGCGGCCAGGAAAGCAACCATAGAAAAAATAGAGCAGGATATCGCGGAAGCCTTTCCTGATTACAGGATCTACCGCGCCTGGACGAGCAAGATGATCCTGTCCATTTTGAAAAAACGTGACAATCTCATCATCCCCAATGTAACGGAAGCCATGGAACAGATGCTCTCCGACGGCATACAGGACGTGATCATCCAGCCCACCCACATCCTGGACGGGATCGAAAACAATATCATGAAGGAAGAAGCCCTCGCTTTCCGGGACAGCTTCCATTCCATCACCTTCGGCACCCCGCTGATCTCCAGCCGGGAGGACGCCCACGCGGTGATCGGAGCCGTGGCGGAAGAATTCAGCGAACATCTTGAGGATACCGCCCTCGTCCTTATGGGACACGGAACCTCCCACAGGGTTAATTCCGTATATGCTGAGATCGACAGCATGTTTAAAGAACAGGGCCATTCCAACATCTTCCTCGGCACAGTGGAGGCGGAACCCACTATACAGGATCTTGTAAGGGAAGTCTGTTCCTACGATCCGAAGAAGGTTGTTCTCGCGCCGTTCATGATCGTGGCCGGGGATCACGCCCATAACGATATGGCCGGAGACGAACCGGATTCCTGGGCGTATCAGTTCCGCCAGCACAATTACGAGGTGCAGCCGGTACTGAAGGGCCTGGGCGAGTATCCGGGCATCCGTTCTCTTTTTATCGATCATGTGAAACAGGCCATTACCGGACAGGCATAATACCTGCGCCGCGGACTGCATTCTGACAGAAATTACAATTAAAAGCGAGGCAATGAAGCAATATGAAAAAAGAAACCGCAGACTGGCTCAGGAGCGCCGCGCCGCAGAGCGAAAACTCATGGAAAGAAAAAAACGAAGAAATAAGATTCTGAAGATCGCCGTTCCCGTTCTGATCATCGCGATCCTGATCATTGTGATCATCGTTGACAGCGTTCGCAATTCACAGAATACGGCTGAGGATTCCGCCTCCTCCACCTCGGAGACAACCGCTGAATCCACGGCGGAACCCACGGAAGCGCCTTCGCTTCAGACAGACGTTTCCCTCACTGTGGAAGACGGTGACACCGTAAATATCGACTATGTGGGAACTGTAGACGGAACAGAATTCGACGGCGGCAGCACTGGCGGGATGGGTACCGATCTTACCATCGGCTCCGGACTCTATATAGACGACTTTGAAGACCAGCTCGTGGGCTCCCATCCGGGAGACGAAGTTGAAGTGACCGTCACCTTCCCGGAAGATTACGGCAAGGAAGACCTTAACGGCAAAGAAGCCGTATTCGACGTAACCGTTAACGGAATTTACGAATAAAGCAAAAGTGCCTGCGAATACAACAGACTGTTGTGTTCGTAAGCACTTTTTTATTTACTGCTTCATCTTCCTGCTGAGGAAAATACCCGCAAGCATCAGCACAGGGAAAATGATCGCGGCCAGTATCCCTGCTTTCAGATTATCTCCCATATGGCTTGAGACAAATCCTGCCAGCGTAGGTCCTGAGGAACAGCCCAGGTCTCCCGCCAGGGCAAGGAACGCGAACATGGCTGTGCCGCCTCCTTTGATGGCCGCCGCCGCTTTGCTGAAGCTTCCCGGCCAGAGGATACCCACAGAAAAACCGCACACCGCGCAACCTGCCAGGCTGAGGACCGGGAACGGCGCAAAGGATATGCAAAGATAAGAAACAAGGCACAGAACCGTACTGCCGCTCATAAATTTATCCAGGTCGATCCTGTCTCCGTATTTTCCGTAAAACAGCCGGGAAAGCCCCATCATAAAGGCAAAGGCCATGGGACCGGCCAGATCCCCGATGGTCTTGCTCACGCCAAGCCCCTGCTCCGCGAAAGTAGAAGCCCACTGGCTTACCGCCTGTTCGCTGGCTCCGGAACAGACCATAAGAAGGATCATCACCCAGAACACGCCTTTTGACAACAGTTCCTTCAGGCTTAGACCTTTCTCCCCCTCCTCCTGGAGAGAGTAAATCGGTGCCGTAAAGAACACGATCCCGTTGATCACAGGGATCAGCGCCCATATCAGTGCAAGGACCTTCCAGTTTGAGATTCCGAAAACGCTGAAAAACACTGTGGAGAGAAGGACCACTCCCATATGTCCCCAGCAGTAGAACGAATGAAGAAGGCTCATCGCCTTTTCTTTGTTTGCCGTTGGACAGGCCTCCACGATCGGGCTTAAAAGGACTTCCAGAAGCCCGCCTCCCACGGCGTAGATCATTACGGAGACAAGGATCCCGACGAACGGATCCCCGAAAATCTCCGGAAGGACCGTCAGCGAAATAAGACCTGCCGCCGCGCAGAAATGCGCGATAATAACCGACGTCTTATAACCTATCTTATCTATAAAGCCGGCCGAAAGAATATCGATCACAAGCTGAAAAACAAAGTTCACCGTGATCAGCAGAGTGATCTTTGACAGCGGGATCTGATAACTGTCCTGAAACATTACAAACAGAAGGGGGACAAAATTATTTACCACCGCCTGAACCACGTAGCCTGCAAAGCAGGCGTTTATGGTTCTCTGAAAGCTGACTCTTCGTACTCTTGATTTCATTTTATCTCCTGTATTACTTTCCGGTTTTTCTCTGGATCGCTTTAACCACTTCCATGATGGGGATGATCAGGATCGCAAGCCCCAGCGCGACAGCGTACTCTTCCAGATCGATAGGCGTAAACTGGAACGCAGACGCAAGGAAGGGCACCTCGATCACTGCCGTGGTCAGGATCAGCGACGCCAGCATTGCTCCGTAAAGGAATTTATTATGGCTGTTCAGCTTAAATATGGAGCCTCTGCGGCTTCTCATATTCAGTGAATGACAGATTTCCACCATAGAAAGGGTCAGAAACGCCATTGTCGTTCCGTCCGGGCTGTTTACAAACTCCCACACGCCGGATTCCATGCGGTGGCCCAGGACATAGGAAAACAGCACCAGCGCCGTAACGATAACTCCCTGGAAGAACACGTCGAATCCCATTCCTCCGGCGAAGATGCCCTCTTTCGGGTCACGGGGTTTTCTCTTCATACTGTCCGGCTCGCTCTCTTCCAGTCCAAGGGCAAGCGCCGGGAAGCAGTCTGTGATCAGGTTGATCCACAGAAGATGGACTGGCTGCAGGATCGTGAATCCGATCATCGTAGCGAAAAAGATGGAAAGAACTTCCGCAAGATTGGAAGCCAGCAGGAACTGGATCGCCTTTCGCATATTGGCGTAGATCCTTCGTCCTTCCTCCACGGCAGACACGATCGTGGCAAAATTATCGTCCGCCAGAACCATATCCGCAACATTCTTCGTAACGTCTGTTCCGGTAATTCCCATACCGATTCCGATATCCGCGCTCTTGATGGAGGGGGCGTCGTTCACGCCGTCTCCTGTCATGGCGGTGATCATACCTCTCGCCTTCCACGCCTTCACGATACGGACTTTGTGTTCCGGCTGCACACGGGCATACACGGAAAACTCCGTAATCCTGTCTTTAAATTCTTCGTCGCTGATGTCGTCCAGCTGGGCGCCGGTGATCGCCTGGGAAGGCTCGGAAATGATTCCCAGCTCCATACCGATGGCAACCGCGGTATCCTTATGGTCTCCGGTGATCATGATCGGACGGATGCCGGCCTCGCGGCACTCTTCGATCGCTGCTTTTACCTCCGGACGCACCGGATCGATCATACCGGAAAGGCCCACATACGTCAGATCTTTTTCCAGATATTCCGGTTCCGTATTCTGCGGCACGTCATCCCATTCTCTTAAAGACGCGCAGAGTACACGGAGCGCTCTGTCCGCCATGGCCTTGTTGTTTTTGAGGATCTCCTCTCTCACCTGATCCGTCATGGGGACCTTTTCACCGTCGCGCAGCGCGTAAGCGCAGCGTTTCAGGATCTCGTCGGGAGCGCCTTTGGTAAACTGGATGATTTTATTATCCGGCGTCCTGTGCACTGTGGACATCATTTTGCGCATAGAATCAAAAGGCGCTTCGCCCACGCGCTCATACTCTTTTTCCAGTTCCGGTTTGGGGAGTCCGTTCTTCGCGGCGTCGTTGACAAGGGCGCACTCGGTAGGTTCGCCCACCGCTTCGCCGGAATCTCTGTCCAGTTCCGCGTCGGAGCAGAGAGCCATGGCCGTCTCCAGAAGCTTCTCATCGTCCGCCACATGCTCCACAACTGTCATTTTATTCTGTGTGAGGGTACCTGTTTTGTCAGAACAGATGATCTGCGTACATCCCAGCGTCTCCACAGCCGTCAGCTTACGGATGATGGCGTTGCGTTTCGACATATTGGTAACGCCGATGGAAAGCACGATGGTCACCACCGCCGCAAGTCCTTCCGGGATCGCCGCAACCGCCAGGGAAACGGCTACCATAAAGGTACTGAGAATAGTTTCGCTGCTGATTCCCGCGCGCATAAGACCCACTGCAAAGATCACCGCGCAGATGCCTACAACCAGGACTGTAAGGATCTTACTCAGCTGGTTCAGTTTGATCTGAAGGGGAGTCGCCTCGTCCTGGGCCTGGGAGAGGGCTTTGGCGATCTTACCCATCTCGGTATTCATCCCTGTGCCGGTGACTACCGCCTTACCACGTCCGTAGACAACCGTGGATCCCATATAGACCATGTTTTTACGGTCGCCGAGGGGCACGTCCTTCTGGGAATTCAGCTGGAGCAGATCCACGATCTTATTGACCGGAACCGATTCTCCTGTAAGAGCCGCCTCCTCGATCTTCATACTGGCGCACTCAATGATACGCCCGTCGGCGGGAACCGCGTCGCCGGCCTCCAGGATCACAATATCGCCCGGCACCAGCTCGTCGCTTTTCAGCGTAACCTGCTTACCGTCCCGGAGCACCTTGCTGGTGGCCGCTGCGATCTCCTGCAGAGCTTCAATGGCCGCTTCCGCCTTGCTTTCCTGGAACACGCCCAGAACCGCGTTGATGATAACAACAGCCATGATAATGATCACATCCGCAAAAGACTCTCCTTCGTAGAAAGCTGTAATACCGGAGATCACCGCCGCCACGATCAGGATAATGATCATGGGATCGGAAAGCTCCTTCATAAAACGCTTGAAAAGAGAATCCTTTTTTCCTTTTTCCAGCTCGTTTTTGCCGTATTTGTCCAGTCTTGCTTCCGCTTCGCCGGAAGACAGACCGTCCTCTGAGGACTTCTGTTCTTTCAGAACCTCTTCATAATCTGACAGATATTCTTTCACGTTACCTCCATTCCGCGCATACGCATATGACTGTCATCTGCGCACATACATATTTTGATGCCGTGGTAGAAAAAAAGACCCATCCACAAGTATGCCCTGTGAATAAGTCTCGTCATTTCAAACAAAACCAGGCCCGGCGGGCCGTGTGTTGATTCTGCTGCATCACAAGATGCCGACTACTCCCTTATATGCATCATCTGCCTTCTCCTTATTCTGCACCATTTCCCTCAAAAAAGCAACTGATTTTTTTAATTTTTTTCAAAGTTTCGATTTATTTTATCATTTCTTCTTCGCTTATTATTGCCGGCATTCATTGCATTTATTCCGCCGTTCAAGTATAATAGAAGAAATTTGTCTGATACAGGAGGAAAAATAAATGAGCGGAATTTTATATGGTGTGGGCGTTGGTCCCGGAGATCCGGAACTGATGACGCTGAAAGCGGTACGCCTGATCCGTGAAAATGATATCATCGCCGTACCCGGCGCCGAGGCAAAAGAAACCGTAGCCTATAAGATCGCGGTACAGGCGGTTCCCGAACTGGCGGAAAAAACACTTCTGCCCGTATATATGCCTATGACCCACGACAGGGAGGAAATGAAGCGGAACCACCAGAAAGGCGCGGAACTTCTGGAATCTTATCTCAGCAGAGGGCTGAACGTGGTATTTCTCACTCTGGGCGATCCCTGTGTATATTCCACTTACACTTATCTTCAGAAGCTTGTGATGGACGACGGATTCCGGACCGAACTTGTCAGCGGGATCACCTCGTTCTGCGCGGCAGCCGCCCGGCTGAACCTTCCTCTCTCAGAATGGAACGAACAGCTCCACATCCTTCCCGCGGCCCATCATTCCGACGCGGAGCTGAAAGACGGCGGAAACTATGTGCTGATGAAATCCGGAAGGAAAATGAGCCAGGTAAAAGAACTTCTGAAAAACAGCGGACGTGACGTCTACATGGTGGAAAACTGCGGCATGGAAAACGAGCACGTTTATCACGGCACGGAGGAGATACCCGATAACGCCGGATATTATTCCCTCATCATCGCAAAGGAAACCCGGAAGAATTCATAACCCCTCCGCCGGTCCCGGCTTTTGCATCTTTATTCATGCAGTTCATACAGATGATTCTCAAAGCACACGCCTTCATTCCGGTCTGTGCCTTCCAGAACTGTATCATGGATCGCTTTTGAAAGGAACCTCACCGCCTTCTTCACAGAAACGGCGGTGGCGGTTCCTTTTACCATTCCGGCGCACAACACGGAGGCAAAAAGATCTCCTGTGCCGGAATAGCTTCCCCCTTCTTTGGGCGCGGTTACCCACTCCTGTCCCAAAGCGCCGGAGATCAGATTTCCGATTTCCACAGTCCCGTCTGCGCACAGAATATCGATCCCCGTGACCACCGACTCTGTCCGGAAACGACGGGACAGTTCTGTTCCTGTTTCCTCCACAGCTCTTCTGAAACCGGCTTCCTCCATTTCCCCGAACTCTTTCCACTTACGATGGGCCTCTTCACGTCCGTAAAGAAGAAGGAGGGCTTCCGTAAGGTTTGGGGTGATGACAGACGCTCTTTTTGCAAGGCTTCTCATTTTTTCACAGAGTCCTTCCGTATACATGGGATACTCCTCTCCGTTGTCTCCCAGGATCGGATCCACCAGTATCTTTGTATTTTCTTTCCCGAACTTTAGGATGAATTCCAGCACTCTCTCCGCCTGAGTCTCCCCCGCCAGAAAGCCGGTATAGACGCCGTCGGGACGGAATCCCATCTTGTCCCATTCTCCCATAATCTCACTGATATGGGCCGAGTAATCGTCATAATAATAAGAGTCAAACCCTGTCTGGGCGCTTAAGATGGCGGTGGGAAGAGGACACGCCTGCACGCCCATCACCGAGATCACCGGGATCGCCGCTGCGAGCGAACATTTCCCCAGTCCCGACAGATCATTCAAAATCGCTATTTTTTTCATATCCATTTACCTGTATTTATTATTTGATCTGATTCTATTGCATCAGCATACCACTATAGTGTACACTTATAAACATCCAATTCAGCATAATTTCAGAGGGACAGTTTATGATTTTTACATTTGACAACTCAGAAAACAAAGAACATCTGTATCTTCAGGTTTATCATTATTACCGGGACCTGATCCTGAGCCGCCGCCTTCCGCCGGGCAGCAGGATGCCTTCTCTGCGCACCTGCGCCAGAGATCTCCATCTCAGCAGAACCACGGTGGAAAGCGCCTATCTGCAGCTTGCCGCGGACGGATACATCGTCTCCAGAGCCCAGAGCGGCTATTATGTGACGGACATTGCCCGGCAGCAGCCTTCGCCGCCCAAAAGCCAGAAGCCCGAACTCCCTCCTGTCCGCTATAACTTCGCCTCCTCCGGAGTTGACAGAGAAAGCTTCCGGTTCGATCTGTGGCAGCGGTACCTGAAAAGCGCGCTCAGGCAGAACGATCGTCTGCTCTCCTACGGGGAGCCCCAGGGAGAAGCGGACTTCCGCCAGGTACTCTCCGATTATGTCCGTCAAGGAAGAAATATCACCTGCTCTCCCGACGATATCGTGATCGGCGCGGGCGTGCAGAGCCTTCTCCATATCCTATGCCCCCTTATCCGGGATAAAAAAACAGTTTCTTTTCCCACCTCGTCATTTATACAGGGAAGCACTGTTTTCTCTGATTACGGATTCGACGTCCGTTACCGGAATAAGGACAGCGGGGTGATCTATGTCTCTCCCGCTCACATGACGAAATGGGGCGAGATCATGCCCGTTTCCAGACGTATGGAACTTCTCCGCCACGTCAGGGAACGGAACAGCCTGATCATAGAAGACGATTTTGAAAATGAGTTTGTCTATCTGCAGAAACCCACGCCGTCCCTGTTCAGTCTTTCCGGCGGGCGGGGCGTTGTGTATATCGGTTCCTTTTCCCGGCTTCTGCTTCCTTCCATCCGGATCAGTTTTATGATCCTGCCGCCGGAACTGTCTGAGGCCTACCGGAAAAAATCCGCGTGCTATAACCAGACCGCGTCCAAAGCCGAGCAGATCGCTCTCTGCCAGTTTATCCGGGACGGACATCTGGGCGCTCAGATCCGCCGGCTGAAACGGCTGTATTCCGCAAAAATGAAACAGCTTCTTGCTGAAATCCAAAATGTGTTCGGCAGCGGATGCCGGGTGCAGGTAGGCGCCGCGGGAACCGCCCTCGCCCTTACCATTCCCTCTTCCAGAAGCGGCAGCGAACTGAAAAAAACGGCGCGGGCCGAGGGCCTGCGCCTGGAAATCCTGGAGGAAGCATCCGGTTCTGTGACACTTCTTCTCTCCTGTTCCGCCATACCTTCGGAGGATTTCCGTCCGGCCTGCGAGCTTCTGAAAAAGCTTCTGTAGCCTTTCAGTGATTCTCCGACGGCAGTGTCAGTCTCTGCGGTTGTCGATCATGTACAGCAGGGCGTTTACGATACAGGCGGCAATATTGCTGCCTCCTTTGCGGCCTCTGGCCACAATATAGGGAACCCCTGCTCCCATGATCAGCTCCTTGGACTGTACCACGTTGACGAATCCCACCGGAACGCCTATGATCAGCTCCGGATCCAGCGTTCCGTTCCCGATCAGTTCATAAAGCCGCACCAGCGCGGTGGGAGCGTTTCCTATGGCGAAGATCATTTTTCTGTCCATAGCGGCGGCCTTATCCATACTTGCCACAGCCCTTGTGGTTCCGTTTTTCCTGGCCGCTTCGGCCACATCCTCATCGGACATGAAACAGAATACTTCGCCTCCGTAACGGGCAAGGGCCCGCTTGTTAATGCCGGACTTTGCCATCTGGGTGTCCGTAACGATACATGCGCCTTCCTTAATGGCTTTCAGCGCCTTCTCCACCGCGTCCGGTGAAAAGCAGAGATTGTCCGCATAGTCAAAATCCGCGCTGGTGTGGATGCACCGTTTGACGATCAGCTCTGTGCCCGGAATCAGTTTTTTATCTCCCAGCTCCTCTGTGATGATCTCAAAACTTCTTTTCTCTATGTCCATGGGTTTTACATTTTCCAGTTCCACCTTCATAAAATTCCTCCTGTCGTTTCCCGCCTGCCGGACCGGCTCCGCGATCTTCCTGATCACGGCGCGTCACACGCCCTGTTCCAGGATCTCGTATATCTTCTTCATATCAAGATGTTTCCGAAGCTCCGCGGCCAGAATATCATACTGCTGTTCTTTAAAAGAGGCAAAATCCACGCCTTCCATCCGGGATACGTCCACGCCTTTCTTTTTTCCGGCGGCGCGGATCAGCGCCAGAGCGGTCTCCTCCTTGTCAAAAATCCCGTGCACATAAGTGCCGCAGACATTTCTGGTAAAGGTTCCCTCTGTTTTTTCTTTTCCCGTTACTTCATCGCGGACGGAAGTACAGGGTTTCGCCGGATTTCTGCGCACGCTGTCTCCCATGTGGATCTCATAACCGGTAAATTCCACTTCTGATAAAGTTTCATAATCCCCGTCCAGATCAAGGAATCGTCCGGTCACCTGCGTCCTGGTCTTCTTCTCCGCGAATATGGTATCCATGGGAAGAAGGCCCATCCCTCTCATGGAACCTCCGGCTTCCACGCCGTGAGGATCGCTGAGTGTTTCTCCCAGCATCTGATAACCTCCGCAGATGCCGAAGATCAGCGTTCCCCTGTCCGCAGCCTTTAAGATCAGCGCCTCCATGCCGCTTTCCCTGAGCCACCGGAGATCCTCCATGGTGTTTTTCGTACCGGGAAGGATGATCACATCCGGATTCTTAAGATCAGAGGTATGTTTCACATAGCGCAGGGACACTCCCGGAATGCTTTCCAGAGGATTAAAATCCGTGAAGTTGGAGATCCTCGGGATACGGATCACCGCAATATCGATCAGTCCCGTCTCCTGGCCTCTGTCGAACCGCTCTGTCAGACTGTCCTCATCCTCCACCTGGATGTCCAGATATGGCGCGACTCCCACTACGGGAATCCCGCATTTCTCCTCCAGCATTTCGATCCCCGGATCCAGTATCGTCTTGTCGCCCCGGAATTTGTTAATGATAAGACCCCTGATACGATTTCTCTCCTCCGGTTCCAGAAGTTCCACCGTACCGTACAGCTGGGCAAATACGCCGCCTCTGTCGATATCTCCCGCCAGAAGCACGGGGGCGTCCGCCATTTTCGCCATACCCATATTTACGATATCGTCTGTTTTCAGATTGATCTCCGCCGGGCTTCCAGCTCCTTCGATCACGATAATGTCGTTTTTTTCTGCAAGGGCGCGGAACGCCTTCATAATATCCGGAACAAGGTTTTTCTTATATTTAAAATAATCCCTGGCGCTCATCGTCCCCAGGACCTCGCCGTTTACGATCACCTGGGATCCCGTATCGTTGGTAGGTTTCAAAAGAATGGGGTTCATAAGGACGGAGGGTTCGATCCCCGCCGCCTCCGCCTGCATCACCTGCGCGCGCCCCATCTCCAGGCCTTCGCTGGTGATATAGGAATTCAGCGCCATGTTCTGGGATTTGAAAGGAGCCACCCGGTAGCCGTCCTGCCGGAAGATCCGGCACAGTCCCGCCGTAAGGAGACTCTTTCCCGCATTTGACATCGTCCCCTGTATCATAATTGTTTTTGCCATTTTACCGCCGCCTTCCTTCTTCCATTCCAAGTTTCAAAGCCGCAAGGAGCCTGTCGTTCTCGCCGCGGGTACGCACCGCCGCCCGGTAGTATCCTTTTTCCAGCCCTGTATAGTTGCCGCAGTCGCGGATCAGGACCCCATGGCGCACACAGGCGTCGAACAGTCCTTCCGGGCCCCGGAAAAATATGTAATTTGCCCGGGAAGGATACACTTTAAGCCCCAGATTTTCCATTTCTTTTTTTATCCGGGGAGCCTCTTCAAAGACGATCCTCCGCCCCTCTTCCACATAGGCGTTTTCTTTCAGCGCGGCGATCCCCGCGGCCTGAGCCATCACGGAAATATTCCATGGCTGAGTCACCACGCCCATCTTTTCAAGGAGCTCTCTGTTTTCACAGATACCGTATCCCAGACGTATGCCCGCCATCGCGTACCGCTTGGTAAACGCCTTCAGGATAAAAAGATTATGATATCTGGACAGCTGGGCTTTCAGCGTGTATTTGCCCGGTTCTTCCACAAAATCCAGGAAGCACTCGTCCACCACAAGAAGAATGTCCATTTCACGGCAGTACCTGAGCACCTGAAAAAGGAATTCTCTGTCCATAAGCACTCCTGTGGGATTATTGGGATTACAGAGAAAGACGATATCCAGTCCCTTGTGAAGACTTTCTATAAAGTTCTCTTTTACCGCAAAATCCTCTTCCTCTCTGAGAAACACATGCTCCACCTGACAGCCTGCGCTTATAAGGGCCTGCTCGTATTCGGCGAAAGAGGGCGCGGGAACGAGGGCTCTTTTGGGCCTTACCGCCTGGCAGAGAGAAAAAATAAGCTCCGCCGCTCCGTTTCCGCAGATCACGGAATCCGGATCGATATCCTCATATTTTCCCAGAGCCTCCCGAAGAGGCGCGTACCCCACCTGAGGGTAATTCCCGACGCAGTCCAGGCTGCGGACAACAGCCTGCTTCACCCCTTCCGGCGTACCCAGGGGATTACAGTTGGCTGAAAAATCCACGCAGTCTCTGTAGCTGTATATATTTCCTCCGTGTACGTGTTTTTTCATATTCCTTCTCCTTTACGTATGATTGACGCCGATCAGAAAATCATCGCCGCCGCTGTTCCCGCGAGGACACAAAGTACAAGATTCAAAAAAGCGGCTGCATACATCAGTCTGTTGGCCCGGGGGATATCCTCCGGCTCAACAGGCCTTCCCGGATCTCCGATCGAAGGTTTTTCGTACAGTTTCCCGAAATAATATGCGTTTCCCGCAAGCTGCACGCCCAGAGCCCCCGCACAGGCCGACTCCGTCTGCGCGGAGTTGGGGCTTGCGTGGTTTTTCCGGTCCCTTCTGTATATTTTCCATGCATTCCTCCCGTCCAGACCGGAAAGGAACGCCGCGGCCACCATCAGCCAGCCGGAAATCCTGGCGGGGATATAATTCGCCGCATCGTCCAGCTTCGCCGCGCATCTGCCGAAATACAGATATCTGTCATTTTTGTATCCCAGCATGGAATCCATCGTGTTGATGCCTTTATAGAGAAACATCAGAGGAACGCCTCCCAGCGCCATGTAGATCATCGGCGCGATCACTCCGTCTGAACTGTTCTCCGCCACAGTCTCCACCGCCGCTTTCGTCACGCCCTCTTCGGTCAGGGCGTTGGTGTCCCTGCCTACGATCATGGATACGGCGTGACGTGCTTCCTCAATGGTGCCGTTTTTCAGTCTGTCATATACCCGCATGCTCTCCTGCTTCAGAGATTTTGCGGCCAGAAGCTGATAACACCAGAAAGTTTCCAGAATGAATCCCGCCGGGGGAAGGATCCGGTACAGGATATACATGACGACGCTCGGAATTCCCAGGCAGAGAGCGCATACAAGAAAGACTTCCAGAAAGCCTCCCGCCAGCTCTCCCTTTTCTGATTTCGGGAAAATCTTCCGGATGTTTTTTTCCAGCGCGGCAATCAGGTTGCCGATAAGGCATACCGGGTGATAGAGCCACCTGGGATCGCCGAATAATAAATCCAGCAGAAAACCTGCTGCCAAAGCTACGATATGATATAACAAGAGTTTTCTCCCTTTATTGTTTTTCTGAATGTCCGGCCGTGTTTCTTCGAAGGGCGCACTGCCTGAGAAAAGCCGCCGGTACTTTCGGATTCCCGTAATAATACAGATGGGGAAATCCGGCAAGCATGGTGTCGGTACCGTGGATGCAGTTCCAGGAACGGCTGCTCTCCGGCTTTACTGCGGAAAAAGTTTCCCCGCAGTTTTCCGAATCAAAATAGTGAAATTCATGAGCCGGGATCTCGCCAAGATCATCGGTACCGAATACTTTCTTCCTCTGACGGAGCCTTACATAACCGAATCTGGACAGTCGGGGCGTGCGGTATGCCCGTCCCGGTATCACGCCGGCCATCCTGTAAAATTCTCCGTCCATACCTTCCATCTCTTCATGGAGGTACATGAAACCTCCGCATTCCGCCATGCAGGGCATCCCGTCCAGGATCCTGTCCCGGATCTCACGCCGCATGGCTTCATTCTTTTCCAGTACGCTTCCGTTCAGCTCCGGATATCCGCCGTACAGCAAAAGGCCGTCCAGATTTTCCGGAAGACGCGCGTCATGCATGGGGGAGAAAAATATTAGCTCCGCTCCCATTTCCCGGAGAAGGCGGAAGTTATCTTCATAAAAAAAACAGAAGGATTCATCCCGCGCCACTCCGATGCGCACAGGTTTTTCCAGCCGGAAACATTCAGGAAAACTCCGGTTTTCACATCCCCTGGATCCGGAATACGCTTTCACCGGATCCTCTGTTTCCACATCCAGCCCGGGCGCGCTGTCCGCCAGCCTGATGATCCCGTCTATGTCCAGGGTTTTCTCCAGAATCTCCGCCAGCTTCCTGAGATTATCCTTAAGCTTTGGTATCTCATCGGGCAGGACAAGCCCGAGATGACGGCTTTCGATCACACAGTCTTCTGTTTTCGGAACATAGCCCAGAACCGGGATCCCCGTCTCTTTTTCCAGGAGATCTTTCATCCTGGGGTAAAGCATGGGGGACATCTGGTTCAGGATCACGCCCCGGATCCTGCTGTCTTTTTTGTAGTCCAGAAAACCTTTTACATATGCGGCCAGCGAAACGCTCATCCCCTTGCTGTTTACGATCAGGATCACCGGCGTATCTGTAACGCGGGCAAGATTGTAAGCGCTGGCTCTGGAGGTGGTTCCTCCCACGCCGTCATAATATCCCATAACGCCCTCCATCACCGCGATCCTGCAGCCGCAGGCATTCCGGGCCAGAAGATACCTGGTAATTTCGGAAGACGTAAAAAACGTATCCAGATTTCTTGATTTTGTGCCGATCACACGGCTGTGAAACATGGGATCGATATAATCCGGACCGCATTTAAACGAAGCGGTTTTCAGTCCTCTGTCCACAAGCGCCTCCAGAAGGCCGCATGTGATCAGGGTTTTTCCGCTTCCGCTGGCTCCCGCAGCCAGAAGGATCCTTGGAATCTTCATTCTGCATTCTCCTTGTCGTTCGCCTGCATGGTGATGATATAGATGGGATTCTCTCCCATCATCATGTGATACCGGCCCGCTGTTTTCGCCCTGGACACCCCGAGCTGAACGATCTCCGTCTCCCAGCCTGCAGAAGGATTCTCTTCTTTGAGACTGCGGATACATTCCATTGTTTCGGATACGGTTTCCAGGGTAATACAGTTGATCACAATACGGGCCTTTCTGTTTCCGGAAAGGATAACCTTTACAATCTCCGGAAGATTTCCTGATGAGCCTCCGATAAAAACATGAGTGGGCGCAGGAAGACCATGAAGCGCCTCAGGGGCTGTTCCCCTCACCACTGTCAGATTATCGGCGGCAAATTTCTTCTTATTTTCTTCCAGAAGCTGTATCGCTTCCTCTTTTTTTTCTATTGCATAAACGCTTCCGCGCCGGGCGCGCAGCGCCATTTCCACAGACACGGAACCTGTTCCCGCGCCGACGTCATAGCAGACCGCGTCTTCGGTAAGTCCCAGTTTGGCCAGAGATACCGCGCGCACCTCCGCTTTCGTCATAGGCGCTTTTCCTCTGATGAACGCCTCGTCCGGCAGTCCGTGTGTGGCCGGCGCGGGCGTTGCCTTCTCATTATAGGCACAAACTACGCTGAGGGCCTCTCCTTTATAGTCCGTCAGCTCCTCAGCCTTTTTGACAAAAATCTTCTCATTGTCATAGGAGAGATTCTCGCCCACATGGAGAAGGACCTCTCCCATACCGTATTCCACCAGTCCGGCGGCAAGTTCAGAGACCATATCTCCTGTCCCCAGGATCGCGAAAACCTTCTCACAGGTCCGGATCAGCGGGATCAGAGTGCATTCTCTCCCATGGGCGCTGACTATTTCCGCGTCGTCCCAGGAAAGGCCGATCTTCGCCATGAAATAGACCACCGAGGAAATCCCGCAGATAATCTCCGTCTCCGGCCCCAGAAGCTCAAGAAGCTTCTTCGCCCCGCTGTAAAATCCCACGTCGCCCGACAGCGCCACCGCGATCCGGGAATATTCCGGGTGCTCATGGATATATCCGGCGATCTCCCCGCTGCGGTACTCATAGAACACCTCCTGTCCCGGAAGCCGCACCGCGTCCGCCATCCTTCTGGCGCCGATGATCAGATCCGCCTTCTCAAGAGTTTTCTTTGCCTCCAAAGTAAGAGTATCACGGCTTCCCATGCCGATCCCCACCAGTGACACCCGGGGGATCGGGTTCAGGCCGAACCTCCTGATCAGCGTACGTCTGCACCCGGTAAGAGACATCCCTTCCGTTTCCGCCGGACGGCCGATGATCACCGGGACAGCCCCGCAGGCGAACGCCGCCTGGATCTTCTCTTCAAAGCCCCCGGCTTTGCCTGTATCTTTGGTTACCAGATATCTGCAGTCGTACTGCCGGAGAAGGGCTTCGTTGAACTCCTGAGAAAACGGTCCCTGGACCGCGATCAGATGGCGGCCTTCGAATCCCATCTCCCGGCATGCGTCGATCACGGAAGGAAGAGACAGCACTCTCGCATACAGTCTCTCCCTGTAACCGGGGAGTGCGGTAAAGGAGGCAAGTTCCTTGCTGCCTGTCGTCAGAAGCACGCCGCCTTCCGTATCTTTCAGATATTCCACCGCCGCTTCCGTATCGCGCACATAAACAGCCTCCTGACGTCCGCTTCCGGACCGGAGCACTCTTATATAATCACAGCCTGTTTCCTTACAGGCGTTTCTGATATTTTCCGTCACCTCAGAAGCGTAGGGATGTGTGGCGTCGAGAACAAGCTCGGGTTTCTCCCTGAGAAAGAGCGCTTTCATCTCCTCTTCTGTCAGACGTTTCCCCTGCAGCTTCAGATACTCATTTTCTTTCAGAGATTTTGTTCCGTATTCTGTGGCGGTGCAGCCCAGAACAGGAATCCCGTTTTCCGAAAGGAAACGGCAGATCTCGTATCCTTCCGTGGTTCCGGCAAATACAATCGTTCTATACATTACGGTATCCTCTGGGTGTAACCATTTTTCCGCCGATTTCTTTTGTCTGGGAATTTCCCACAAATACTGTGGTAAACATATCCACCTGCGTGTCGCGAAGCTCCTTTAATGTCATGACACGGCCCTGCTCCCCTTCTCTTCCGATCATGGAAACCGTGCCGCAGACTGTATCCGGAGACTTGTACCGCATCATAAGGTCGCACGCTTTCTGCAGATAGTCATGGCGTTTCCGGCTGGAAGGATTATAAAGGCAGATCACAAAATCCGCCTGGGAAGCCCCCAGAAGCCTGGCCTCTATCTTTTCCCACGGAGTGAGAAGATCGCTGAGACTGATCAGACAGAAATCGTGGATCAGCGGCGCGCCCAGAACAGCCGCGCCGGCCAGCGCCGCCGTCACGCCGGGGATGATCTCCAGTTCCACTCCCGGATATCTCACTCCCACCTCGTACATCAGTCCGGCCATTCCATACACGCCGGCGTCTCCGCTGCATACCATGGAAACCGTTTTGCCTTTTAACGCCTCCTCAAAGGCCATCTCGCACCGTTCTGTCTCCCGTTTCATAGGAGTGGTGAGAAACTCCTTATCCGGAAAAACATCCTTTACAAGATCCACATATACCGTATATCCGATGATCACGTCGCTGGCCTTCAGAGCCTCGGACGCCCTCTCCGTCATCTGTTCATGGCCTCCCGGGCCGATTCCTACTACATAAAGTTTATTCAAAACTTACCTCCCATTTCCGGACCGCCAGGGCGGCAGTCACACCGCCGGCGCCGTGTTTTTTCTCGATCAGTATACCCTGTCCCGCTCCCGCCGCGGCGCTCCTTTCACATACGTTATCTACACCTGTGACCGAGCTGACAAAGGCGGACGGGGTAAAATCCCCTTCCGTTTCTCTCAGTTCCTCCGCGCTGAACGTTACAAAGGGAATCTTCCACTTCTTTGCCAGGTACAGAAGTCCTTTTTCGTCTTTTTTCAGATCAATACTGGCGAGGCACTCTGTGGCCTCACGGTAAACATCTGCCCTTTTCAGACATTCCAAAGCGGCCGCTTCGACCGCTTCCGCGTCTTTGCCCTTCCTGCAGCCCATTCCCAGCGTGACTTTGGAGGGAACCACCTGAACGGTAGATCCGAAGGGCAGGCAGGCAGAATGTATGGTGACCGCGATCCCCAGAGGCAGGGGTTCCGCCTTTCCCGCGGTTCTGCCGTTCTCTGCTTTCCGGTCTGTCACATTCCCGTCTTCATCCGGGAATACTGCCGGAACGCCGGATCCGTCACACTCTACCAGTCCCTCCGGCAAGCCGCCCTTCCGGGGAAATTCGCTGTAGAATCCCACTTTTTCGCCTGCGAGGAGAGCCGCGGAAACTTCTTTCGCGGCCTTCATATTGAAGATAGCGCAGTGATTTTTTTTCGCGAACACGTCTACGGCAAACCGGTGATGAAGATCTGTCGCCGTCGTTACCACCGGCTGGGCGTGGAGAACCTGCGCGGCCTTCACCGCCAGATCGTTGGCGCCTCCAAGATGTCCTGAAAGAAAAGAAATCACATATTTTCCGCACTCGTCGATCACCAGGACCGCCGGATCGGATTTCTTGCCCTTCACATAAGGCGCGACGCTCCGCACCGCAATCCCGCATGCGCCGACAAAAATGATCCCGTCGTCCGAAGGAAACCTGCTCCCTGTCCAGGTACCGACGCTCTCCTCTATGGAACCTTCCAGATATTTGCTTTTCTTTGCGAGGGTTACCGAATACCCCTGTTCATTCAGTCCCTTTTTCAGCTGTTCCGCCGTATGAAGGCCCGTAAGGCTGAAACAGATCATGGATATTTTCAATTTATTTGTCTCCATATATTCGTGTCCCGGAACCGTACCGATACCGTTATTCATTCTGTATCATTCAGACGCTTTGCGGAATTCCGTAGTGAATCCCGGATCATAAAGCTTTGACCGCTGATAATCTGATGTTTTCACCGCGTCTCCGATGATCATCAGAGCGGTTTTTGTGATATTGTTCTCCGCCGCGGTCCGCGCAAGAGTGCCTACCGTGCAGATATATTTCTTCTCATCCGCCCAGGTGGCTTTATAGACAATGGCCGCCGGCGTGTCCTCCGTATATCCGCCCTCGATCAGACGCCTGCTGAGTTCTTCCAGCATCCCGGTGCTGAGAAAGATTACCATGGTAGCCTGATGGGCCGCGAAAGACTGGATGCTTTCCTTCGGAGGAACGGGGGTCCTTCCTTCCATTCTTGTGATGATCACACTCTGGGAAATATCAGGAAGTGTGTATTCCAGATTCAGCGCGCTGGCCGCGCCGCAGAAAGAGCTGACGCCCGGACAGGAGTCATAGGGAATCCCCTTCTCGTCCAGAATATCCATCTGCTCACGGACCGCTCCGTAGATACAGGGATCTCCTGTGTGCAGTCGGACGGTGGTCTTTCCTTCCGCCTCCGCTTTCTCCATGACAGATATCACTTCTTCCAGCGTCATCTTCGCGCTGTTATAAATTGTACAGATGTCTTTCGTATATTCCAGAAGTTCCGGATTCACCAGAGAGCCGGCGTAAATGATCACGTCCGCCTCCTCCAGATACTGTTTTCCTCTCACTGTGATCAGGTCCGGTGCTCCCGGTCCCGCGCCTACGAAATGTACCATTTCTTTACTCCTTTTTCTGTTGTTTTTCTGTGTCAGAAATCCGTTTTTTATTATATTATTTTGACCGTTAAAAGTCAATTTCCCTTCAGCTTTCCGATAAGCCGCCCTGCGTTTTCCGTCTGGCCCAGATAACCGTATTCATTGGAAAAGATCACCGCTCCAAGGAGGATCTGCTCATAGGAACGATGATCCAGATAAAACTGTATTT
Organism: Candidatus Blautia excrementigallinarum; assembly: GCA_019119235.1. Classification (GTDB taxonomy): domain Bacteria; phylum Bacillota; class Clostridia; order Lachnospirales; family Lachnospiraceae; genus Blautia_A; species Blautia_A excrementigallinarum. The sequence goes on from DWXL01000266.1 coordinate 21,431, forward strand.
TCAGCATCATCTGCTCCATGCTTTCCTTCAGAACGCCGTATCTTTTGAGAACTGCCAGTGCCTCGTCTGTCGTGCCGCAGTCGAGGATCTCTTTCGCGCAGTCCAGTCCCGCCCCTGCGCGGATGGCGCAGGCGCACAGGGTCTCCATTCTCGCGTCCGCGTTGTGGGAATGGGTATTCATGATCCCCGCCGCCACCTTGACGAATTTACCTATATGAGAGACAAAAAGGATTCCCTTTATCCCCATATTCACAGCCATATCAATGGTTTCTCCCACATAATTGCTGCATTTGATATTTTTCTCAAAAGGCAGGTCCATATGTTCCTTAAGGTAGTCCGCCCCGTAATTTCCCGGCGTCACCAGAAGATATTCCATCCCCTCCGCCGCTTTCTGAGCCATTTCCACCCGGATACTCTCGATGAGGGCGGCTTCGCTCATAGGCTCCACGATCCCCGAGGTTCCCAGGATAGAGATCCCTCCCTGGATCCCCAGACGCGGATTAAACGTCCTGCGGGCGGTTTCCTCACCTCCCGGAACAGAGATGATAACCTTTAATTTTCCTTTGTACTGATATTTCTCCGCCGTCTCTCTCACCGCGTTCAGTATCATGGTCCTTGGAACCGGATTTATGGCCGCTTCCCCTACTTTCTGAGATAATCCCGGCCTTGTCACCCGGCCAACGCCTTCGCCTCCGTCCAGAAGGATCGACGGCTGCGCGGATTCCCCGCTGTCCTTTAACTTCTCCACTCTGGCGAAGACCAGTATCCCGTCCGTTGTATCCGGGTCGTCTCCGGCGTCTTTCCTCACCGCGCAGGATACCGCGCCGTCCTCTTCTCTGATATCCAGAAGTTCCAGATACAGAAGGATCCCCTTTGGAGTCATCAGAGGTACTTCTTTTATTTTCTGTTTTCCCAGAAGGATCTCCGCCGCTCCCTTCGCCGCGGCTGCCGCGCAGGAACCGGTAGTATAACCGAACCGCATTTTCCTGTTGTTCTTTATGATATAGTAATCCTCCAGCCCTGTCTTATGCCCCATTCCCGGCGCTCCTTTCCCGTCTGTATCTCATAATGTTCTATTCTAACACGGGATACCCTCTCAGGCAAGAAAAGACGGATACCAAAACAGAAACATCTTGTCTAATTTCGCATAAGATGTTAAAATCAAAGTAGCTTTGCAGAACACTGCAAACCGATCTGATGAATGAAACGGAGGATAAGATATGAAGAAGCTTAAAGTCGTAAA